>NZ_DBNG01000020.1:1270-1426 GCF_002299105.1 Methylophaga sp. UBA678 | reverse complement strand
GCATATGACGTTAAAACTTGAAGACAAGCAAGCCTTGCTTGAAATGAGTGACGTTAAAGCCAGAGTCGAAAAATTGATGGCTTTCCTTGAAGGTGAAATCGATATTCAACAAATCGAGAAACGTATTCGTAACCGCGTTAAAAAGCAGATGGAAAA
>NZ_DBNG01000020.1:628-974 GCF_002299105.1 Methylophaga sp. UBA678 | reverse complement strand
TAAAAAGCAGATGGAAAAAAGCCAACGCGAATATTACCTTAATGAGCAGTTAAAAGCGGTTCAAAAAGAACTCGGTGAGATTGACGAGGCTGGTAACGAAACTGACGAACTGGCTGCGAACATTGAGAAGGCAGGAATGCCGGCAGAAGCACGCGCTAAAGCTGATGCTGAACTTAAAAAGCTTCGAATGATGTCACCGATGTCTGCAGAAGCAACTGTTGTCAGAAACTATATTGAATCTTTGTTAGAAGTCCCTTGGAAAAAACGTTCTAAAGCGACCCTTGATTTAAACAAGGCTGAAAATGTCCTAGATGAAGATCACTATGGTCTGGAAAAAGTCAAAGAA
>NZ_DBNG01000020.1:0-333 GCF_002299105.1 Methylophaga sp. UBA678 | reverse complement strand
TATGGTCTGGAAAAAGTCAAAGAACGAATCGTTGAATACTTGGCTGTACAAAAGCGTGTCAAAAAATCAAAAGGTCCGATTCTTTGCCTGGTTGGCCCACCTGGTGTGGGTAAAACATCTATTGCTCAATCAATAGCCAGAGCCACTAATCGTAAATTTACAAGAATGGCTTTGGGTGGTGTTAGAGATGAGGCTGAAATACGCGGGCACCGTAGAACTTATATCGGCTCTATGCCAGGTAAAGTGATACAGAATATCTGTAAAACGGAAGTTAAAAACCCATTATTTCTATTAGATGAAATTGACAAAATGGCGCAAGACTTCCGTGGTGAT
>NZ_DBNG01000005.1:5631-7392 GCF_002299105.1 Methylophaga sp. UBA678 | reverse complement strand
CCAGCTGAGCTATAGCCCCGAAAGGAAGCGCATATCATAGGGACTGAGTTGGATGCTGTCAACATTTCATGACAAATTAATTTCAATCTCACTGCGATATAAACGGAATCTATCATGAACCGGGTTTAAGGCAATAAGCTCAGTATTAGACTAAGTACTTGAGCTTGTTTAGATAAAGTCACTTTTGCTTAATCCATATCACGCTACAATTTGCCGATTCATCATTAATATGCGATAAATTGTGGGTTATTTATCACTAGGTCAGGATGTCGATCATGGCTAAAGCTGCAGCTTGAGGATGAACATGCGCAAAAAGAAGCTATTATCAACCTTGTTACTATCCTTATCAGCTGGCGTCGCATCTGCGCAACAAGAGCAAGGGTTAACTTGTCACTTTGGTTATGAAGATCAATTTTTACCCATTCCTACAGAAACAGCTTCCGAGAATGAATCGCCCGTCGACGTAAAAGCTAACAGAGTACAACTGTTACAGAATGGCACCTCTGTATTTTCTGGTAACGTTGATATTCTTCGTGATAACCAATTAATGAGTGCTGAAAGAGCGACCTACAACCGCAACAGTGGCGATGTAAGAGCGAGTGGCAATGTCAGTGTTCGTGATAGTGAAATGGTGATTGAGTCCGAGCAGGCCGAGTGGTCTGTGGCAAATGATCAAGGGCAGATGCTGAGTGCGCAATACCATATCCGTCAAATGCATGCTCGAGGTGAAGCAGCACATATCTTAAGAAAAGGTCAGAAAACCACAGATCTTGATGATGCCACTTATACAACATGTCCTGAAGGCAGTGATGCTTGGCAATTGAAAGCGGATACAGTCCATTTAGATCATGAAACGGCTGTGGGTGAAGCAAAAAATGTTGTGGTCAGGATGGGCGGATGGCCTGTTTTTTATACCCCTTACATCAACTTTCCTTTAAATGATCAACGAAAATCAGGCTTTTTGATTCCTTCTGTTGGTAGTAGTGATAAAACCGGCTTTGATGTTCTTACACCATATTACTGGAATATAGCACCGAATATGGATGCCACGCTGACACCACGTTATATGTCGGATCGAGGCTTGATGCTGGGTGGACAGTTCCGATACTTATTTGAGTCAGGAGAGGGTGAAGTTGAAGCAACCTATCTGAATTCAGATGATTTGCAAACCAACGGTGAAGATATCAACCCGCACTACCAGGAAGATAGAAAACTATTTTCATGGCAGCACAGAAGTTATTTCGATAACCGTTGGCGAGCAATCGTTGATTACAACTATGTCTCTGATGACGAATATTTTGAAGACTTTGGATCAGGGCTGAGCCTCTCCAGTCGCACTTATTTAAATAGAAATGTGGAAACAGGCTATAGCGGTGATACATGGAGCTTTACCGCCAGAGCGCAGGGTTACCAGACCTTAGGAGATGATGTGGAAGAGCAGTACAAACGCTTACCACAGCTGGTTTTGAAAGGTTATTTACCCGATCAGGCATTAGGTCTGACATATGAATTAGACAGTGAATACGTTGAATTTGATCACAACGAAAAAGTGGATGGTCAACGCATTAACATCGAACCAGCAATCAGCATGCCTATGGGTACGGCCGCATTCTTTGCTACGCCAAGGTTAGCCTTAAACCATACCCAATACAGTTTGAAAAACGACAATACCAATACCTACGATGATAGTGCGACAAGGACTTTACCTATAGCCAGCTTTGATACAGGCTTGTTTTTTGACCGTGAAATGACAGCGTGGGG
>NZ_DBNG01000005.1:4134-5307 GCF_002299105.1 Methylophaga sp. UBA678 | reverse complement strand
GATAATTACATCCAAACACTGGAACCTCGGGCATTTTATTTGTATGTACCTGAGCGGGATCAAACTGATATTCCCGACTTTGATACTAGTTTGACCACGTTCAACTCACTACGCCTATTTTCCCACAACCGTTTTATTGGTCGAGATAGAATTGGTGATGCCAATCAGTTAACTCTGGCTGTCACCAGTCGAATTATTGATGAAGAGTCAGGTAAAGAGAACTTGAGATTAACGGTTGGTCAGATTCGATATTTCACTGACCAGCGTGTCATGTTAGATGGCACAATAGCTGAACGAGATTCTACCTCAGATATGGTGGCAGAGGCTGTGGCCTACATTGGCGATGAGTGGTCATTTAATAGTGAGTTTCAATGGGACCCAAGCGGCTTGAAGTCGAATATGTCATCAGTAGGATTACGTTATAAAAACGATAGTGGTGGTATTTTCAATATTTCTCATCGTTACCGTCGTGATGACCCAACACCGAATAATGGTATCGAAGAGTCATTGGAACAAATTGATATTTCCACGCAGATTCCATTATCAGAACGTTGGAAATTCTTTGGTCGTTGGTATCATGCTATCGATCAAGGTGAAACGTTGGAAAAAATTGCTGGCTTACAATATGACAGTTGCTGCTGGGCAACACGCCTAGTTATGCGTGATTATGTGAACGATGTTTCCGATCAAGAGCGCAATACAGCGATTTACCTACAAATAGAATTAAAAGGCTTAGGTAGTTTCGGTCAAAAATCTGATAGCTTACTAGAACGCAGTATTCGTGGCTTCGAAGCAGAATGAACTCCTTGAGCCATTCGCAAGTCGATTCATTTCTGACTTATACGAAACCAATTAAAAAATAAATTTTGGAGTAATAGAGTTTAATGATTAAGTATCTGATTGTCGGTTTATTGCTGGCAACCAATGTTTGGGCTCAATCTCTGGATAGGATTGTTGCAGTTGTCAATGATGAAGTCATTCTTGAAAGTGACTTGCAGGATATGGAGCAAACTGTTCGTCAACAGATCCGTCAGCGTGATGCTGCAATGCCACCCAGTGATGTTCTACGTAAGCAAGTGCTTGAAAGATTAATCATGCAACGCCTGCAAATACAAGAAGCAGATAAAGTAGGGATTAGAGTGGGGGATGATGCTCTTAATGCTGCCCTCAAGC
>NZ_DBNG01000005.1:3042-3829 GCF_002299105.1 Methylophaga sp. UBA678 | reverse complement strand
GCTCTTAATGCTGCCCTCAAGCAGATCGCGGATAACAATCAACTGACATTGAGACAGTTCAGAGATGTGTTAGAAGAAGATGGTTATGACTTTAGCGTATTCAGAGAAACGATCCGCGATGAAATGATCATTTCAAGATTACGTAAGGCTCAGGTCGAAGACCGTGTTGTGGTTTCCGATCGTGAAGTCGATAATTTCCTTGCTACACAAAAAGTGCAAGAGGGTGGCCAAGTTCAGTATGAGCTGCAACATATTCTCATCAGTATGCCCGAAGCCGCTTCACCTGAAGAAGTTCAGTCAGCCCAGGAGAAGTTAGAGAAAGTTCAAGCATTATTGAACGAAGGCGGAGATTTTGCTCAAGTCGCTGCGGGATATTCTGATGGTCAAAATGCTTTGGAAGGCGGTGAGTTAGGCTGGCGTAAACAGGGTGAGCTTCCATCACTGTTTGCTGATGTGGTACCCACATTAAGTATCGGTGAAGTCAGCCAACCTTTGCGTAGTGGTAGTGGTTATCACTTGGTTAGAGTGAAAGACAAAAAAAGTGAAGATGTACATCTTGTCAAACAAACATTAGCCAGTCATATCCTGATTAAAACCAACGAACTCACAACAGATGAAGAAGCCCAAAAACGGCTGGAAACACTGAGAGAACGTATTGTTAATGGTGAAGACTTTGCCGAGCTAGCCAGAGCGAATTCTGACGATACGGGCTCTGCTATTGATGGCGGAAGCTTAGGTTGGGTAAGTCCTGGCGTGATGGTTCCTGAATTTGAAGAAAAAATGAATG
>NZ_DBNG01000005.1:495-2749 GCF_002299105.1 Methylophaga sp. UBA678 | reverse complement strand
CTGAATTTGAAGAAAAAATGAATGCCTTAGCCGTCGGGGAAATGAGCGATATTTTTCAAAGTCGATTTGGTTGGCATTTAATCAAAGTGTTCGATCGTCGAGAAGAAAATATGGCGGAAGAATATCAACGTGGAAAAGCGCGAGAACAAATTCGTCAGCGTAAAATTGATGAAGAAATGGAAACATGGTTACGTTCAATGCGTGATGAAGCTTACGTCGAGTATCGTAATCCTTGAGTGTCATCAAACGTATAGCACTAACTCCAGGAGAGCCTTCAGGTATTGGACCTGATCTTATTCTGTCATTAGCGCAGCAAAAACATGAAGCTCAGCTTATCGCTTTAGCGGATCCTGAACTGCTTAAACAAAGAGCAGAACTGCTTGGCTTGTCGATAAGTTTAATTGAAATCGATCTATCCGAGCCTCGACAATTAGCCGAGGCTGGCGAGCTTTTTGTTTTACCGCATCGACTCAAAGCCCCTGTGAAAGCTGGAGAATTGAATCACCTGAATAGCCGTTATGTATTGGATACTTTGCAAACGGCATTGGATGGCTGCTTATCTAAACAATTTGATGCCATCGTTACGGCCCCTGTGCACAAAGGTATCATTAACGACTCTGGAGAGGTGTTTACTGGGCATACAGAGTTTTTTGCAGATGGGGCTGGCGTAAAAAAAGTCGTTATGATGTTAGCGACGGATTCACTGAAAGTGGCTTTGGCTACTACGCACTTACCACTTCGAGACGTGGCGGATGCCATTACATCTGACGAACTAAGTGAGGTGATTGTCATAATTCATCAATCCATGCAGCAACACTTTGGTCTCGCTTTACCAAGGATAGCGGTATGTGGATTAAACCCTCATGCCGGCGAAGATGGTCATCTTGGTCGCGAAGAAGTTGACATTATCCAGCCTGTTATTGATCGTTTTATTCAAGATGGCTATGCCGTATCAGGTGCCTGGCCAGCCGATACTATTTTTAATCAAGATAAATTACAAAACTATGATGTGGTCTTAGCGATGTATCACGATCAGGGCTTGCCTGTGTTAAAACATCACGGATTTGGTAAGGCCGTTAATGTCACATTGGGTTTACCATTCATCAGAACATCGGTAGATCACGGAACAGCACTTGATTTAGCGGGCACAGGACGTGCGAATCCGAGTAGTTTGTATGCCGCTCTAAAAATGGCAATAGCCATGGCGAATACACAATGAGTAACTTATGAGCCAATCATCTTTTCCACGAGCAAGAAAACGCTTTGGACAAAACTTTCTACACGATGAAAGTATTATTAATTCAATAGTAGAAGCAATCAGCCCTGAAGAAGGGCAACATCTGGTTGAAATCGGACCTGGACGTGGTGCTTTGACAGAGCCACTATTACAGCGCTGTTCAAAGCTGGATGTGATTGAGCTTGATCGCGACTTGGTGCCGCTATTGAGACGTCAGTTCAGTGACTATAAGCAATTACAGATTCACGAGGCGGATGCGTTGAGATATGAATACTCTCAATTAATCACTGAGCAAAAACCACTTAGAATCATTGGCAATTTACCTTACAACATCACCACACCTTTATTGTTTCATTTACTCAGCTTTGCAGACGCTATTAGTGATATGTGTTTTATGCTGCAGAAAGAGGTTGTTGAGCGCATCTGTGCGCAGCCTGGGACAAAGCAGTATGGTCGATTGAGCATCATGATTCAGTATCAATGTCATACAGACATGTTATTTGTGGTGCCACCAGAGGCGTTTGATCCAGTACCCAAAGTGGAATCTGCCATTATTTATCTGCAACCACGCAAACAACCTCTTGGTGGGGATGTCGATATACGTGTGTTAAGTCAGATTGTGACTCAAGCCTTCAGTCAACGCCGAAAAACCATAGCTAACACGTTGAAAAAGTTGATTTCTCCAGAAATTTTTCTTGCTGCTGACATCGATCCAACACAACGCCCTGAAACCATTTCTGTCGATGCTTTTGTCAGATTGACACGCTGTTATCTGGCCGCATCAGCTGAATCTCAATAATCATGCCAGATTAGCCAAATCTAATTCAGCTGGATAAAGTATGAGTGTGATAGAGATAACATCTTGCTAACAACTGAAATTAACTGTCTTGACACGCTGATTTTGCTGTAGTTAGATACTCAGAACCAATGGGACTCAGAAGCATAACTTAACGTCGCTATTGGGACTTGGACGACATAAATAAATAATGATATGAGGAATTAAGCTGTGAATAAATC
>NZ_DBNG01000005.1:0-199 GCF_002299105.1 Methylophaga sp. UBA678 | reverse complement strand
GAGGAATTAAGCTGTGAATAAATCTGAACTCATCGATGCAGTTGCTGCAGCTGCTGACATTTCAAAAGCAAAAGCGGCCCAAGCTGTTGATGGCATGACATCTGCCGTAACTAAAGCACTAAGCAGTGGCGATCAAGTCACATTAGTTGGCTTTGGTACATTCTCTGTTCGTGAGCGTGCAGCACGTACTGGCCGTAAC
>NZ_DBNG01000029.1:0-6879 GCF_002299105.1 Methylophaga sp. UBA678 | reverse complement strand
GAGGCAAAATCCCTAGGACCCCTTTTTGGTGAAGGTCAGGTTGCACAACTCGATGAGCTTGTGCCGAAAGATGCGCGTGTTTTAGTGTTGTTTGGTGGACAAAGTGCACGAAAAAACGGCACCCTAGACGAAGTCATTACTGCCCTTGGTAATCGTCATATAGAAGAGTTTGGCGGTATCGAAGCTAATCCTGGTTACAGTACCTTGATGCGTGCGGTTGAGCAGATTCGTCAAAATAAGTTGGATTATCTGTTAGCTGTTGGGGGTGGTTCTGTCATAGATGGCACCAAGTTTGTTGCTGCAGCTGTGCAGTGTGATGGTGACCCATGGCAGGAAATCTTAGTGAATCACGCCACAAATATTCGCCAGGCATTACCGTTTGGTTCAGTGCTTACCCTCCCCGCTACTGGCTCAGAAATGAATGCCAACTCCGTGATCACACGTTACGAAACACAAGAAAAACTGGCATTCAGCAGTAAGCTCGTCTATCCAGTATTTTCTATTTTAGATCCGACCAAAGCCTATACTTTGCCACCACGACAACTGGCGAATGGTGTAGTGGATGCCTTCACGCACATCATGGAGCAATATCTGACTTATCCGGTTAATGCCATGGTGCAGGATCGATTCGCAGAGGGATTATTGCAGACACTCATTGAGATTGGTCCTAAGCTGCTTGAGTCGCCTAATGATTACGATCTGCAGGCCAATTTCATGTGGACAGCGACATTAGCGTTAAACGGCTTGATTGGTGCCGGAGTTCCTCAGGATTGGGCAACTCACATGATCGGTCATGAAATCACCGCACTACATGGGCTGGATCACGCACAAACATTGGCGATTTTATTGCCCACAGTACTGCAGGAACAACGCGAGAAAAAATCCGCCAAATTACTACAGTATGCCGAGCGTGTCTGGGGACTCAACGAAGGCACTGACGACACTAAAATAAACATGGCGATCACAAAAACTCGCGATTTTTTTGAACGAATGGGTGTGAAAACACATCTGAGTGATTACCAGATTAATGCTGATGCTATTCCAGTGATGATCAAACAACTGGCTGAACATGGTCTGACCCAGCTTGGCGAACATAATGATATCGACCTCAAAAAAAGCCAACAAATTCTGCAAGCAAGCCTATAAATAAAGGAGCGCTTTATGACAAAAACAGTTCAATTTTCTCAGGTAGGTGAACCATCCGTTTTATCAATTATTGATGAAACCGTCCCAGCCCCTTCTGCTGATGAAGTACAGATCCAAGTCCATGCTATTGGTCTTAACCGTGCTGAGGCAATGTTCCGCCGTGGCCAATATCTTGAAACACCTGAACTCCCTGCCCGTATAGGCTATGAATGTTCAGGAACCGTTACTGCCGTCGGTGACAACGTCAAACATATCAAAGTTGGTGATGCCGTCAGTACCATTCCCAACTTTTCAATGAACCAATATGGTGCTTATGCAGAAGTCACCAATATGCCAGTTACCGCTGTCACTCATCACCCGGAGAATTTAAGCTGGCAGCAAGCGACATCAGTGTGGATGCAATATTTAACAGCGTATGGTGCCTTGATTGATATTGCCAAAATGCAAGCCAGTGATTATGTATTAATCCCAGCCGCGTCCAGTAGTGTCGGCATTGCTGCCATACAATTATGTAACCTGATTGGTGCCACACCTATTGCGATGACCCGAACAGCTGAAAAGGTAGAACAACTCCATCAGTTAGGGGCTAAACACGTGATTATCAGTGAACAAGATGATGTGGTAGATGCGGTGATGGCGATCACTGAAGGCCGTGGTGTCAATATCGTTTTCGATCCTGTTGCCGGCCCGATGTTAAACACCTTAGCTGAAGCCTGCGCACCATTAGCGATGATCTTTCAATATGGCGCATTAAGTGCTGACCCCACCCCTTATCCGCTGTTCCCCGCATTACAGAAAGGGCTCACAATTCGGGGGTACACGCTATTTGAATTCACCAGCGCTCCAGAACGTTTAAACAAAGCTAAAGAAAAAATCTTTGACTGGTTGAAGCATTCGCAGCTAAGCCCTGTTATCGCTAAAACATTTGAATTTGACGATATTGTCGCGGCCCATAGCTATCTGGAAGCCAATAATCAGTTAGGCAAAATTGTTATTACACTTTGAACTTAGGGATGCACTATGACAGCAATGAATCAACAAACTCAGTCGCTTTTATCACCTATTGAACTGGGTTCCATCAGCTTGAAAAACCGCGTGATAATGGCACCGCTTACGCGTAACCGTGCAGGTGAAGGTTTAGCCCCCACAGATATGAATGTTGAGTATTACCGTCAGCGAGCTTCGGCGGGGCTAATTATCACTGAAGCCACATTAATCTCGGCTCAAGGTATTGGTTATCCGAATACACCAGGCATATACAGCAAAGCCCAGATTGAAGGCTGGAAAAAAGTCACCAAGGCAGTCCATGCAGAAGGTGGCAAGATTGTCTTGCAAATATGGCACTGTGGTCGAGTCTCACATTCATCTATGTTGCCCGGTGGTATGAAACCACAAGCCCCATCAGCCATTAAACCTGCTGGTGAAGTTTATACCTACGAGGGTATAAAACCTTATGAAACACCACAGGAAATGACAAAGGATGAAATCAAGCAGACAATCGATGATTTCAGAACTGCCGCTTATAACGCCTTAACGGCAGGCTTTGATGGTGTCGAAGTGCATTCTGCCAATGGCTATCTGCTTGACCAATTTTTACGTGATGGCAGTAATCAGCGAACGGATGAATATGGTGGCAGTATTGAAAACCGCGCCCGTCTGACCCTAGAAGTCGTTGATGAAGTTTGCAAAATCTGGGGTTCAGACCGTGTTGGTATTCGTTTGTCTCCGTTGCAACCTTTTAATGATATGAAAGACAGTCAGCCCGAAAAAACTTTTGAGTACATTATCAAGGCGCTAAACAAGTTTAACCTGGCGTATTTACATATCACTGAAATGGGCGCTGAAAATCCAGGCGCTGCGGGCCCCGAGTTTGATTTAGGCCTATGTCGTGAGTGGTATCAGGGAACGTATATGACAAACAGTGAATATAATTTTGATACTGCCAATGTAGCGATCCAAAGTGGCGATGCTGACTGTATATCCTTCGGTAAGTTATTCATTGCCAACCCGGATTTAGTTGAACGTTTCTCTACTCGCGCCCCATTGAATACACCTGACAGCGATAGCTTTTATGGTGGTGATGAACATGGTTATATCGATTATCCCTTTCTCACTGAAAAATAACGATATGTAGAAACCAGCACAAACCCCGTTTTATTAGGCAAGCACCATGAGTATCAGTGACGTATCGTGTCCTGATACCACTCAAGCAGCGTATCGATTCTCTGTGATTCAATAATCGATACGCTGCACAGCAGGAAAATACATACTAAAGGAGGATGTATGACACTTAAGACAATAACACAGCTTATGCTAGCCGGTTCGTTAGGACTGATGGGACAGGCTGCATTTGCTGACCGAGCCGATGCGGAAGAAAATCTACACAAGCTCAAGCTGCCAGAAGGCTTTCATATTAATGTTTATGCCGAAGTCGAAGGTGCGCGTCAAATGGCCTTAGGCCAGTCAACAGGCACAGTATTTGTTGGCACACGCGGTAATAATGTCTTTGCGGTAGTCGATAAAAACAAAGATCGTAAAGCCGATAAAGTGGTGAAGATTCTTGATGATTTAAAAGTCGGTAATGGTGTAGCGGTGCATCAAGGCAACCTTTATGTTGCTGAGCAAAACCGTATTGCCATTTACCCCGCTCCGGGTTTCGATCTCAACTTACCATTTAAACAAATGCGTGAGGTTATTTACGATAAGCTACCGGATAAAGCACACCATGGCTGGCGCTATATTGCTTTTGGCCCTGATAACAAGCTTTATGTCACCGTAGGTGCCCCCTGTAATATCTGTAATCCTCAGGGTATTGAAGCCAGCATTATTCGTATGAATGCCGATGGCAGTGATGCTGAAATATATGCCAAAGGTATCAGAAACTCAGTGGGTATGGACTTCCAGCCCGACACTGGCACCCTGTATTTCACTGATAATAACGTCGATATGATGGGTGATGATAATCCACCGGGTGAACTCAATGCCGCACCTAAAGCCGGTATGCACTTTGGTTTCCCTTATTATGCGGGTGGCAAAGCGCAACATCCTGACTGGAAAGACAAACAAGCACCACAAGACGTCACGTTCCCTGTCCAGGAATTCCAGGCACATACCGCAAGTCTGGGTCTCAAATTCTATACAGGTGATATGTTTCCAGCTGACTACAAAGGCGATGCCATTATTGCTCAGCATGGTTCATGGAATAGAACGAGTCCTGTGGGTTACCAGTTAATGCGTGTCACATTTGATGATAATCATCAGGTGACAGGTCATGAAGTCTTTATCGATGGTTGGTTGCAGAATGGTGAGGCCTGGGGACGTCCGACCGATGTATTACAACTTGCCGATGGTTCCTTACTGATTTCTGATGATTATAACGATGTGATTTACCGTGTTAGTTATGGCGATGACAACGCATCTTCAACTGATGCCACGTCTCAATCAAATAGCAAAACAATCACTGATCTGCAGATGCCTGAATCAGCCATTGCAGCACCAGATGGTCGTGTATTTGTCACTGAAATTGGTGAGTTTGGTAAAGCCGGTGACGGTAAAGTCACGGTTATCGATAAGTCCGGACAAAAAACAACGCTGGCTACAGGCTTAAATGATCCCAAAGGCATCGATTTATGGAATAACGAACTGTATATCGCTGATGTCGATCATGTCGTTAAAGTAGATATGAAAGGTGATATCACAGTTATCGCCAAAGCCAAGGATTTTCCCGGAAAACCTGTCTTTCTGAATGATATGGAAATTGATGGTAACGGTACCTTATATGTCTCTGATAGCGGCACTGATGATGGAGAAAATGCCGGCATTTATCAAATTACTCAAGCAGGTAAAGTGAGCGAAATTTTGGATGATAAATCGGCTATTAAACGTCCTAATGGGTTGCTGATGGACGGTAATGACACGCTGTTAGTTGCTGACTTTGGCACAGGTGACTTGTATCGTGCGAATATCAGCTCGGGTAAAACTGAAGCACTGAACAAAGGCTTTGGTGGTGCTGATGGTCTGGTCAGAGACAGCAAAGGCTATCTGTATGTGAGTGATTGGCAAAATGGTAAGGTGTGGCAATTAGTTGAACCTAAAGCAACACCACAATTACTCAGTGATGACTTTGTCTCTGCTGCTGACATTAGTCTCTCAGCAGATGGTCAGTACCTGATGGTGCCGGATATGAAAGGCAGTAAGTTAGTCTATTTACCAATACAGTAATACAATAGAAAATGCCCGGTGTTATTCACCGGGCATTCTAAAATCCGGTGATCACACTTTGTGTCTCTGACGTCTTGAATGTGGGTTGTTTGAAAAAGTTATAACTGTTTTTGTTGTGTGATTTGACTTCATACATCGCAAGATCAGCGTACTTGAGTAATGTCTCAATATTATCAGCATTGAATGGATAGAGCGCGATACCAATGCTAGCACTGATAGTCACACTCATATCAGACTGACATTCTATTGGTTGCTGTAATATATTTAACAGTTTTTCTGCAATACTGCTCGCTTCTGATAAATCCGTGGTTAATCTGGCAAAAACAACAAATTCATCGCCTCCCCAACGTATCGCAATATCTTCAGCACGAATTGAACCTAATAATCGATTTGCAACCGCTATAAGCACTCTGTCTCCTGCTTCATGGCCAAATTGATCATTAACAGGTTTAAACCCATCCAAATCAATCATAAACAGGCCATATGAAAACCGCTTAGAGTCCGAAGATGAGATAAGTTGTTCAATTTTATTCTCACCTGCACCGCGATTATACAAATTGGTTAAGGCATCGACTTCAGCCTGCCCCTTTAACTTTTCTTCCCGATTGCGACGCTCTGAAATATCTTGCAAGACAATTTCAAAAGACGACGTCTTATCATCGTCTGTCATGACCGAAATAAGGCAGTATAACCACCTCGTTTGTGACCCCTCATCAACTTTTATATCAACTGCTCGTGACTCACCACTCGATAAAACTTCAGCAGCAGCTGATTCCAAGCGACTTCTTTCTTCATCAAATAGTGCAAAAAAGGAAAGGGAGTCTTGCTTTGAAATCTTCTGAAAACACTCATCACCAATAATCTGTTTGAAAGACGGGTTATGTAGCCTCATTTTGCCATCAATATCGACAATGGCGATACCGTGACTGGACTGTTCGAAAATATCTCTGAATCGGTTTTCTAACTCTTCCACTTCAAGTCGAAGCGTTCTTTCAAGATTAATATTCTCCTCGACCGAATTTAATAACTCATTTATATCGTGGGTTAATAAACCAATTTCATCGTATTGGTGAGACTGCGTTGGAATAATTCGCTCTTCACTGCCAATCCGAATACCATGCAAACGACTGGCAAGCCGTTTTATTTCAGTTATCAACTGTGTATTTAATAAGAAAATAATAAGTGTGATCAAAACAAACGTCTGAACAGAAATTAATATAACGTGATTGATAGCGGCCTTTCTCGCATCCGACTTAATCAAAGCGACATTCGGCACAAGATTTAATTTACCAACCATTTCACCGCTTGAAAAAGGAGATTCCAAATCAAACTTCATTGTTTGAGCGCCATCAGGTACCGTACCACGTAAAGCTAGCGATTCCTGCGTTGACTTTAACTCCACAGCTTTGACTAAATCACTGCCTGCAATCCCCTCAACGACTTCTTTAGCCAGTGTCAGATCATCTAAATAAGCAGCGATTGCAGCTGTATGGGGTCCTAGGGATTTTGCCT
>NZ_DBNG01000023.1:2186-3409 GCF_002299105.1 Methylophaga sp. UBA678 | reverse complement strand
TGGGTATTCACTGTGGATAGAAATTTGGGCATTGAATTTTTTGATCACGGTGGTAAAGATGGTCGTCCAGATTATCTGATTGATCACAGCCCTGAAATGGCTTCTTCAAACACGCACAACTTTGTTATTACTTCGCGTTCTACTACAGAAATAGAAGCATTATTGAGAGGGACCTTAGAACAGCATCAAATTGTTCCTGATGTTAATAAGGCGACGAGGGTTTTAGACTCACTTAGAGCGTTGTCAGGCAGGCTTGCACTAAAACTGGCTTCAAATAGCGCTTCAAAGTCGGAAGCCTTAGGGTTGGCGCTATCCAAACTTTATCTTGAATACCAGGGGGTGTTCAAAGATCAGATCATTGTTCCTTTAGATGCCCACCTAGAGCTATATTCCGAGCTTCAAAAAGGAGATGGGGAGCTTGGTGCTGACGTTAGCTTTAAAAGAACTGATTTAGCATTGTTCGATTTAGATGCTTCATCACGCACAATTCGTTGTAATTTAGTCGAAGTTAAGTGTTATTCAGAAGTCGGCGATATGACGAAGTATGAAGGTTTAAAAAAGAGTATTGCTGAGCAAATCTCGGAATCTGAACGTGTTCTTCAGCGTCATTTTGATTTGACTCGTACAACACCGGATAGGCCTGATCGCTTGGTTAAAACACAAAAGCTCTGTGTCCTTCTTGAACATTACCTTAAACGATCTGAACGTTTTGGTTTATTGACTTCTGAGGTTGTTGAGGAGGCGAGATTTTTGCTTCGGACCTTGGAACAGGGATACAAGCTTTCAATTACCCGAAGTGCAGTTATTTTTGATTTCGGTCAGAATAGTTCCGGCGTTGAAAAAGAAGTTGGTATCGAGTTTCATCGTGTTGGGCGAAACCATATTGACGAATTGCTCTCCGCTAAAGTGCCTGAGGATAATGAACACAGTGAAGGAACGTTGGATTCACTTGAGCTAACGCTGCCTAAGTTAACTTCGGCCGAATTTTTACATAAAGAGCGAGATAGAACCGTATCTTGGGCTGAATTAGTATCTCAAGCTGCGATCACTTTACCTGAGCGGCCAGATACTTCGAAAGATGAAACGATTAAAGTACTGCCTTTTAATGATGATGAGCCAGCTACTGTTTCGCCGTCGATTAATCAGGGCGTTGAAGAAGTAAAACCTGTTGGTAATCCAGCTCCTGCAATAACTAATACTGTAGAGCCAGAGCCAGAGCCAGA
>NZ_DBNG01000023.1:0-1880 GCF_002299105.1 Methylophaga sp. UBA678 | reverse complement strand
GCCAGAGCCAGAGCCAGAGCCAGACCCAGAGCCAGAGCCAGAGTCAGAGGAAAATTTGCACATCCCTAACATCACAACGGGTAATAAAATTGAGGTCGTTCCCCACGATATTGTTCTTGGTGTCAACGGTGACTCTGCTCAGTTTGGCCTATTGGGAGAGGTCCATGGACGGAAAATAGCCTTAGATTTAAACCATACACACACACTAAGTTTATTTGGTGTTCAAGGTGGGGGCAAAAGCTATACATTAGGCTCAGTTGTGGAGATGGCAACTAAATCAATTCCATCGATCAATACGCTGCATAAAGAGTTGGCCAGTGTGATATTCCATTACAGTGCTACTCAGGACTATAAACCTGAGTTTACGTCGATGATAGCCCCAAATGACGATGTTACGCAGTTAGCTAAGCTTAAAGAAGTATATGGTGCGGAGCCAGCTTCCTTAGATGATGTTGTGTTGTTAGCTCCTGAAGACAAGTTAAACGAACGTCGTGCTGAGTACCCTGGAATTGAGGTACATCCGTTGAAGTTTTGTTCTTCTGAATTGCAAGCTGGGCACTGGAAATTTTTGATGGGGGCTATCGGCAACCAAGCCGCATATATCCGCCAACTAGGCAATATTATGCGTAAAAATCGAAATAACCTCTCGATCCAAGCGATAAGGGATGGAATACAAAACTCTAGTCTTTCGGATTCACTTAAAGACCTAGCAGACATGCGTTTGGATTTTGCTGAACAGTACATTGATGACCAATTAAACGTTGGTTCGCTGATTCGACCAGGCAGAATGATCGTTGTAGATGTTCGAGACGAATTCATCGAAAAAGATGAGGCATTAGGCTTATTTGTGGTGCTTCTGCAAATATTCTCGGAAGCCAAGTACCAAGGGCAATCTTTTAACAAGCTAATTGTGTTTGATGAATGTCATAAATACATCGATAGTCCAGACCTAGTAAAAGGGCTTGTGGAAACGGTACGCGAAATGCGCCACAAGGGCACCAGTGTCATGATTGCCAGCCAAGATCCACCGTCTGTACCGGTGGAACTTATTCAGCTTTCATCACAGATTATTCTGCATAAGTTCAACGCTCCGGACTGGTTAAAGCATATTCAAAAAGCCTGTATCGGTTTGAAATCACTAACGCCTGAGAAGCTTGGAGCGTTAAAACCAGGTGAGGCATATATTTGGTCTAGCAAAGCCAGTGATAACGCATTTGTCAGCGACGCAATGAAGATTCAGTGTCGCCCAAGAGTTACTAAGCATGGTGGGGATACTTTGACTGCCGTGTAAGCAATGGTCGTTTATCGTAGACGCAATTTCGAAATTGCTTCTGAGTGCGCGTTGACTTAACTCGATGCGATGCCAATGTTTATCGATTAGATGAGCTTTTTTTGTATCTTCCTAACTCACCAGCTCAAAGTGAACCTTCACACTATCGTGTCGGAGGTTCACTATGTTCAAAAACCTATTTTTTCAAGCCAAAGCACTACCAGAACTGTCATCGCAACTGGATGCAGAAATCCCACGCTACCCGCCATTCCTGAAGGGGTTGCCAGCTGCGTCCCCCGAGGATTTGCAGTCCACACAAGACGAGCTAATTGCCAAACTGCGCCAGGTACTTGGCTTTAATCAGCGTGATTTTCAACGGTTGATTCAGCCCTGTATTGACCATCTGGCTGCTTACGTTCACTTGCTGCCAGCTTCTGAGCATCATCATCACAGTGGTGCGGGTGGTTTATTACGTCATTCGTTGGAAGTTGCTTTCTGGGCGGCACAAGCAGCTGAAGGGATCATCTTTGTTGCCAGTGGCACACCGGTTGAGAAAAAAGAGCTTGAACCAAGGTGGCGTGTGGCGGCGGCTCTTGGCGGTTTGTTCCAT
>NZ_DBNG01000001.1:0-57090 GCF_002299105.1 Methylophaga sp. UBA678 | reverse complement strand
TCACTGCCAGGCTTTAATATAAAACAAGCCCATCCAATCGGATGGGCTTTTTTTATATCTGATAGTTTTGCATTGACCTCACCTGAACATGGCAACACCCCATGTGACATTTTTGTCAGGAACAAAAATGGACAGCGATAGCTGCCCGAAGGGTGAAGTGCAGGGAGGCACTTCATCAAAGTAGGTCACCGATAACGGCTCCTGCGTTATCGGCATACATCACATCCGTGTAAATAACGGCCAGGCTTTAATACAAAAAAGCCCAGTCGACATCTGTCGTCTGGTTTTTATTTATCTAATGTTTAGACCGTGACCAACTTGAACGAAGTGACCGCCAATCGCTCCTGCATTGGCGGCATACCGTCCATAACAAAAACGTCAGGAACGTTTTTGCACGACCGCAGGGAACCCGAAGAGTCAGCCACACGGAGGTGGCTGATAAAGTAGGTCACCGATAACTGCTCCTGCGTTATTGGCATACATGACATCCTTGTAAATAACCGCCAGGCTTTTTATTATCTGCCGTTCAGACGTGTATACGTGAACGAAGTAACAGCCAATGGATTATGCATTTAAACTGAATGGGGTAGGAGCAAATTGAGACTGCCCTAAATTTCATAGCCTCCCTAAAAAGTCGATATGAATGGTGTAATTCTCGACTTGTACTAACTCACAGTATTTCAGCCAAGCTATTTTGATTAGTCAGTTTACTGACAGCAATAGAAAAACTGTTGGTATAATTAGCTTTTATTTCTAACATCGCGATATTTTGTACATAAAACTAGACGCCAGTCTTTATTACTGTTATTCTTACTTGCAGTTTTTAAAACCCCCTCCAAAATTAAGTTAATTCAACTCATCAATCGATGTGTTCAAGGCATTTCTATATCAAAATCCCATTCTTAGGTAATACATGAATCTGACAGAACTGAAAAAGCAGTCAGCTGCTGAATTAATGGAACTGGCTCTCTCCATGAATCTTGAGGGCTTAGCAAGAAACCGAAAACAAGAACTTATCTTTGCCATAGTCAAAGCGCACTCTAAACAAGGCGAAGATGTTATCACGACAGGTGTATTAGAACTCTTACCAGATGGTTTTGGTTTTTTAAGATCACCCGAAGATTCCTACGTTGCCGGTCCTGATGATGTTTATGTCTCACCTAGCCAGATTCGTCGTTTCCACCTTAGAACTGGCGACACAATAAAAGGTAAAATTCGTCCACCCAAAGATAGTGAGCGTTATTTTGCCTTGGTTAAAGTAGAAGAAATTAACTACGAAAAACCTGATAAGTCTAGAAATAAAGTCCCTTTTGAAAATCTCACGCCGCTCTTCCCCAATGAACGTTTTACATTAGAGCGGGGTAATGGAAGTACCGAAGACCTGACAGCACGTGTTATCGATCTTGCTTCACCACTAGGCAAAGGACAACGTGGTTTGATTGTTGCTCCGCCTAAATCAGGTAAGACAATGATCATGCAGTCAATCGCACAGTCAATTGCCTCTAACTATCCCGATAGTGATCTGATTGTGTTGCTGATTGATGAGCGTCCTGAAGAAGTCACGGAAATGCAACGATCTGTCAGAGGTGAAGTCGTTTCCAGTACGTTCGATGAGCCTGCCTCACGACACGTACAGGTTGCTGAAATGGTGATCGAGAAAGCGAAGCGCCTTGTTGAGCATAAACATGATGTGGTTATCTTACTTGACTCTATTACTAGACTTGCCCGTGCTTATAATACTGTTTCACCATCATCGGGTAAGGTTTTGACTGGTGGTGTTGATGCCAATGCCTTACAACGTCCGAAGCGTTTCTTTGGTGCTGCTAGAAATATTGAAGAAGGTGGCAGCTTGACAATCATTGCCACAGCCCTGATTGAAACTGGCTCTCGAATGGATGAAGTCATCTTCGAAGAGTTCAAGGGTACTGGTAATATGGAAGTATTGCTCGAACGCAAACTTGCTGATCGTAGAATGTATCCTGCCATCAATGTGACACGTTCAGGCACGCGTCGTGAAGAACTGCTGACAACAGAAGAAGATCTCCAAAAACTTTGGATCTTGAGAAAAATTATTGCTCAGATGGAACCTGTTGAAGCCATGGAATTCTTAATGGATAGGTTAAAATCGACGAAAACAAATGTTGAGTTTTTTGATTCAATGAAACAGGGGTAATCAAACTCTGTGCTTCCACCCGCCATATTTATTATGGGGCCTACAGCAGCAGGAAAAACAGATATTGCTATCGCCCTTGCAAAGAAGTATCCAGTAGAGATCATCAGTGTCGATTCCGCGCTTGTCTATAAAGGCATGGATATCGGCACTGCAAAACCAAACCGTTCCGTTCTAAGCCACTATCCTCATCATTTAGTTGATATTGTCGAACCTCACGAGCCTTATTCTGCTGGTCAATTCAAAGAAGACGCCCTCAATCTGATGGCTGATATTACAGCCAGAGGTAAAGTTCCTTTATTGGTTGGCGGAACAATGCTCTATTTCAGAAGTCTTCAATATGGACTTGCTGACTTGCCTCCTGCAAATATGCTCATTAGAGAAAAGCTAAATCTGGAAATGCAGCAATTGGGCATTGAAGCCTTACACAACCGGTTAAAAGAAATCGACCCAGTCTCAGCAGCACGAATACATCTTAACGACCCACAGCGTTTACAACGTGCTCTGGAAGTATTTGAAGTATCGGGTAAAAGTCTGACTGAGTTGACTCAAGCAAACCATGAGAGTTTTGACTATAAAGTCACTAAGATCATTGTTTCACCATTTGATAGAGCCATTCTTCACAACAGAATAGCTGAGCGATACCAGACAATGATGAATGCAGGCTTTATTGAAGAAGTGAAAACATTATTTAATCGAAATGACTGTCATGCGAACTTACCATCAATACGTGCAGTCGGTTACCGGCAGGCATGGTCATATCTTGAAGGTAAGTACGATTATGATGAATTTGTTTATCGTGCAATTGTTGCCACACGTCAGATGGCGAAACGCCAGCTAACCTGGTTACGATCCCAGAATGATGGAATCTGGTTTGATAGTGGTTTAGCCTTGCCTATCAATGATGTAGAACGATACTTAACAGAGCAAGTACCCGAGTTGACGAATAATGCTTGACGATTCTGTTAAGGCTTTTAGAATGAGATATTAAACAGTCAAAAATAATAACAATATATGGAGTGAAAGATGGCAAAAGCACAGACTCTTCAGGACCCTTTCTTGAATGCTTTAAGAAAAGAAAATATTCCAGTTTCTATTTATTTAGTAAACGGTATCAAACTTCAAGGTCAGATTGATTCCTTCGATCAGTTTGTCATCTTACTTAAAAACTCTGTCAATCAAATGGTATACAAGCATGCTATATCAACTATCGTGCCTGCACGTAATGTTAATGTTAACCAAGAAGAATAGGAGTATTTGATTGTTCGACAGACCGGATATTCAAACAGCTTTCGATGATGCGTCAGAGAAAGAAGCTGTTGTCTTGGTTCATCTGAATTTTAATGATCCAGATTACGATGATTCTCAACAAGAGTTTATTGAATTAGTTGGCTCAACAGGTGCAGCGATTGCAGCGATTATTCAAGGAAAACGTCATCGCCCCGATCCTAAATTTTTTGCTGGTAGTGGTAAAGTTGATGAAATTGCAGAGCATGTACATGCCTCGCATGCAGCCTTAGTCATTTTTAACCATGAGTTGTCACCTAGTCAGGAAAGAAATCTTGAGCAGAAACTCAAATGCAGGGTGCTGGGCAGAACAGGTCTGATATTGGATATTTTTGCCAGAAGAGCACGTTCTCATGAAGGTAAACTCCAAGTTGAACTAGCCCAACTTCAGCATTTATCAACGCGACTAGTTCGAGGCTGGACTCACCTTGAGCGGCAAAAAGGTGGTATCGGACTACGTGGACCTGGTGAAACTCAGCTGGAGACAGACCGACGCTTACTAGGCCAACGTATCAAGTCACTTAAGAAGCGTTTGGGTAAAGTTCAGTCACAACGGGAGCAAGGCCGACGTTCACGACAGCGAGGCGGTGTACCTGTTGTGTCTCTGGTTGGTTACACAAACGTAGGCAAGTCCACATTATTTAACAAAATGACGTCAGCTAAAGTTTATGCTGATGACCGATTATTTGCGACATTAGACCCTACTTTAAGAAGAGTTAAGCTACAAGCAACTGAACTTCTCATCATGGCAGACACGGTCGGTTTTATACGTGACTTACCTCATGATCTCGTCGAGTCATTTAGTTCGACACTTGAAGAGACACGTGATGCTGAACTGTTGCTACACGTCGTTGATTGTGGCGCGAATGATCGTGATGATCTTATTCATCATGTGAATGAGGTTTTAAAACAAATCGAAGCTGATGAAGTCCGCCAGGTAATTATTTATAACAAAATAGATAAGGTCGATGATATTTCACCGCGTATCGACAGAGATGATGAGGGTAATATTAACCGTATTTGGTTGTCGGCAAGAACAGGTGCAGGGCTGGAATTGTTACGAGAAGCCCTACATGAATATTTTCCAGAAGAATCACTTTCTGAATATGTTGATGCCTAGATACGGTTTTGGTTGCTTATAGTGACCATGTCCGTAAAATAGGCGTGTTTGAAATAAATTCTCTGTTTTTTCAATTTGGAGAGCTACATGGCTTGGAATGAACCCGGAAACGGTGGTAAAGACCCGTGGGGTAATCGTGGCAATGATGGGCCACCTGATTTAGACGAAGTTATCCAGAATATGCAACGTAAGCTTGGTGGCATTTTTGGTGGTAAAGGTAATAATAACAATAACAACTCATCAGGTCGGGGCGGTTTCTTTGGTTTTGGTTTGATTGCCATAATTGCTTTTCTGGTGTGGATCGCCTCAGGGATATACATAGTCGACCCAGCTGAGCGTGGCGTTGTTCTTCGTTTTGGTCAATATGCCACTACAACTATGCCTGGACCACATTGGCATCTGCCGAGCCCAATTGAAAAAGTAGAAGTGGTCAACGTTGAAGAAATTCGTACAGCTGAGATTGGTTACAGAAGCGGTGGTAGTCGAGGTGGTGGCACCATTCACTCTGAGTCACTGATGTTAACTAAAGACGAAAATATTATTGATCTCAAGATTGCCGTACAGTACAGAGTACAAGATGCACCGGCGTATCTTTTCAACGTCAGAAATCCTGATGTTATTTTGCGTCAAATGATGGAAAGTGCAGTACGTGAAACAGTAGGACGTTCAAATATGGACTTCGTCTTAACTGAAGGTAGAAGCGCGATCGCTAACAGTACTGAGCAACTCTTACAGACAATGCTTGATTCGCATGAAATGGGCTTGTTAGTCACAAGTGTGAATATGCAAGATGTTCAGCCACCCGAGCAAGTTCAAGCAGCATTTGCTGACGTAGTAAAAGCGCGCGAAGATGAAGTTCGTCAAAAGAATCAGGCAGAAGCCTATTCAAATGATATATTGCCGAAAGCCAGAGGTAGAGCGTTTAGAATTGTTCAAGAAGCTGAAGCATATAAGAGTCAAGTTATTGCAAAAGCAGAGGGTGATGCGAGCCGTTTCACGCAAGTCATGACGGAGTTTAATAAAGCACCCGACATTACAGCTGAGAGACTATACCTTGATACAATGGAATCCGTGTTTTCCAAGAGCCAAAAAGTGATGGTTGATATGGAAAATGGCGGTAGTAATGTACTTTATCTACCATTAGACCGCATGAATCGTCGTAACAGCAGTCCAACACAACTGGATTTAGATAGCTTTAATTATCCGTCATCTACGTCGGCTAATACTTCATCTTCAAACAAAAGCTCATCAAGCGATGATGCTCGTAGCAGAGGAGGTCGCTAAATGAGTTCCCGTTTGACACTGATTTTAATTTTACTGGCACTAGCTGTCATCACTTTATCATCATCTATTTTTGTTGTTGATGAGCGTCAAAAAGTACTTCTGCTCAGATTAGGTCAGATTGAAAAGGCTGACTTTAAGCCTGGTATTCATTTCAAAACACCTTTTGTCACAGATGTTCGTAAGTTTGATGCTCGTGAAATGGCACTCGATGCACAACCTGCTAGATACCTGACAGGTGAGAAAAAGAATGTCATAGTCGACTCTTTCATCATTTGGCGTATCAGCGATGTGGCGACCTATTTCAGATCCATGAGTGGTGACGAAGACCGTGCGGCATCGCGATTATCGCAAATCATCAAGGATGGTTTACGTGCAGAGTTTGGACGTAAGACAATTCAAGAAGTCGTGTCTGGTGACCGTGTGGCAATGGTTCAGGATATTCTGACAGAAGCTAACCGTGTAGCGGAAGGCTTTGGTATTTCTATCTCAAATGTGCGTATAAAACGTATTGATTTGCCTTCTGAAGTCAGTACATCTGTTTATACACGTATGGAAGCTGAGCGTGAACGTGTTGCAAAAGAGCTGCGTTCACAAGGTGCTGAAGAAGCGGAAAAAATTCGTTCAGATGCTGATCGTCAGCGTGCCGTTATTATTGCCGAAGCAAGACGTCAAGCAGAAGAGTTACGTGGTGAAGGTGACGCCAAAGCCACGGATATCTATGCTAGAGCGTTCGGTGAAAATGAAGAGTTCTATTCCTTATATCGTCGACTATCAGCATATAAAAATGTGTTTAATGGTGACGACATGCTGGTCATTGAACCCAAAGGTGACTTCTTCAAACGTTTTAACGATGCTGAACTTCCTGTGAAGTGAGCGGAGAATTAGGCCATAGTCTTCTCGTAGCAACGGCATTAGTACTGATTATCGAAGGTATAATGCCGTTTCTCAATCCGACTATGTTTAAACGCGCTTTACTACAAACGGCAAGCATGAGCGATACTCAAACTAGACTAACTGGTTTGATATGCATGCTTGTCGGCTTGATTTTTTTGTACTGGATAAATTAACTCATAATGACTATAAAAGAGAGCTGGCTGCTACCTGAAGGTATTGATGAGCTTATGCCTCAAGAAGCAACTCAACTTGAGAATATGCATCGAATACTGGTCGACTTCATGCAAGGTTGGGGGTATCAGCTTGTTGTTCCACCCTTAGTTGAGTATCTGGACTCACTGCTGACTGGTACGGCCAAAAGTTTAGATATACAAACATTTAAGCTGACGGACCAAATGTCCGGCAGAATGCTGGGTATACGGGCAGACATGACACCACAAGTGGCCAGAATTGCTGCCCACAAGCTACGTCATCAATCAGATATTCTTCGATTGTGCTACATAGGTAGTGTTCTTCATACTTTACCTACCGGATTGGATGGGGTCAGAAATCCCATTCAGCTAGGTGCTGAAATCTATGGTCATGCGGGACCTGAGAGTGATATTGAAAGCATTGAGCTGATGGTTGAGCTTCTAAAAAAATCTGGCGCAGTATCAAAGATAGCGTTGGATATCGGTCATGTTGGTGTTTATAGAGGATTAGCCGAGTTTGCTGGTCTGACAGAAAGCCAAGAGCAAGAATTATTTTCTGCTTTACAACGAAAGGCTGCTACCGATATATCCGCCCTGTTAGACAGTTATCAGATTAGTAATGATGCTAGGCAAATGTTGCAAGAATTGTCTGAATTAAATGGTGATAAATCTGTCTTGCCACGAGCTGAATCTGTATTAAAGAATGCACCAAAATCAGTGCAGCTTGCATTAAGTACGCTTGAACAAATTGCTGACGCGCTTACGCAGCGAATCCCAGATATTGCAATTAACTTCGATCTTGCTGAACTGCGCGGATATCATTACCACACGGGCGTGGTGTTTGCAGCTTACAAACCGGAATCATCTTATGCTATTGCAGCAGGTGGTCGCTATGATGATATAGGTGAAGCCTTTGGTCTGGCTCAGCCAGCAACGGGATTTAGTCTTGACTTGAAGAAGCTGGCGACACAGCTCCCTGCTGGATCATTCAATCAGGAAACAATAGGTGTTGAGTGGGCTGAAGACAGCCATCTTCACGCCACTGTCAAATCATTACGTGAATCAGGAAAGGTGGTCATTTATCAATTTCCTGGCTCTCAGACATCCACCACACATACATTGGTAAAACAAAATGGTCACTGGCAAGTGACTGAAATAGGAACACAAACTCGTGGCTAAAAATATAGTTGTAATTGGCTCCCAGTGGGGCGATGAAGGTAAAGGTAAATTAGTCGATTTACTAACGGATAATGTCTCTGCTGTAGTACGTTTCCAAGGTGGTCATAATGCTGGTCACACACTGGTTATTGATGGCAAAAAAACGGTGTTGCATTTGATTCCATCTGGCATTCTCCGTGAAAACGTTCAATGCTTGATTGGTAATGGTGTTGTGGTTTGCCCTGAAGCACTATTGAAAGAGATGGCAGAGCTTGAGTCCAACGGGATTCCTGTACGTGAACGCTTAAAAATCAGTGCGGCCTGCCCATTGATTTTGCCTTATCATATCGCTTTGGATAAGGCGCGTGAGTCACGCTTAGGTAAAGCCGCTATCGGCACAACAGGTAGAGGTATTGGTCCCGCATATGAAGACAAAGTTGGCCGTCGAGGTCTACGTGTCGGTGACTTAATGAATGAAAAAGCCTTTGCTGAAAAACTAAAAGAAGTCATTGAGTTTCATAACTTTTCATTAGTTAATTATTATCAAGTAGCACCTGTTGATTATGAAACGGTATTAAAAGATACACTCGCAATGCGTGATGTCTTAATCCCACTTATTGCTGATATCCCAGCGATGCTTCAGGGGTATCATAAAGCGGGTGACAATGTCATGTTTGAAGGTGCACAAGGTGCTTTGTTAGATATTGACCACGGCACATACCCTTATGTTACTTCGTCCAATACAACAGCGGGAGGCAGTGCAACTGGCTCTGGTGTAGGTCCTTGTCATATTGATTATGTTCTTGGTATTACAAAAGCTTATGCCACGCGTGTCGGTGGTGGACCATTTCCATCTGAGTTGTTTGATGAAACTGGAAAATATCTGGCTGATAAAGGCATGGAAAAAGGTGCCACAACCGGACGTGACCGCCGCTGTGGTTGGTTAGATATGGTGGCACTGAATCGTGCTAGTTGGATAAATAGTATCACGGGACTATGTCTGACCAAGCTAGACGTGCTTGATGGTATCGAAACTATTCGTCTATGTGTTGCCTATGAAAAAGACGGTCAACCTGTCGATATCTTACCGTTAAGTGCAGATGAGTTCGAAGGTTGTGAGCCTGTATACATTGATATGCCGGGTTGGAAAGAGTCTACTTTGGGCATCACTGAATATAGTGAACTGCCTGAAAATGCCCGTGCCTATATAGAAAAAGTTGAAAGCCTCGCCGGTGTGCCAATTGATATTATCTCAACCGGCCCCGACCGACGCGAAACGATTGTTAGACGAGATTTATTCGAAGTCTAGACTTATAAAAAGCCCTCAAATGAGGGCTTTTTTTATGACTCTTTGGGGGAAACAGCCGCCATCAATGCTGAATAATCAGTGTTATCAAGTCCCATATCCAGCGTTTTCTGTAGCAGTAGCTCAATGCCTTTGAGTGCACTTGTGTCCAGGCCTAGTTCGTTGGCAACGGTTAAGAAGAGGCGAGTGTCTTTTGCGAGATGTTTGGTTGGGAAGTTGGGTGCCGAGAAATCCCTATCCACCATTCGAGTCAGTTTTTTATCAAAAGTGGGTGCATATAGGGCACTATCACGCACAATTTTCATAAACTGTTCAGTGGCAATGCCTTCTTTTTCAACTAAGGCCAAACTCAATGCAAAGCTGGCTGTCAGGCCTGCGATTAACTGATTCATAGCGAGTTTGACAGTCGCTCCTTGTCCAATCTCACCTATGTATTGTGGTTCATGGCCAATCAACTCAAGTAATGGCAATGCCGTATTAAAGTCAGATTTTTCACCTGCAGCCATTAAAATTAATTTGCCACTGCCTGCCTCAGGTAAACTGCCAAGTACAGGACACTCAAGATATCGACCGCCTGCCGTTTTTACACGACTGGCAAGTGCACGTGACTCTTCAGGTGCGATTGTGCCCATCTGTATAATCAGACAGTTTTTAAACGTCTCAGTGTTGATATCGTCCAGTACAGAGCTGATGGCTTTTGCATCACTTAAAAAAAGTAAACAAATATCACACTGCTCAACTAGAGCTTGCGCAGATGTCGCTACAGCAGCGCCTCGAGCCTTTAACTCATCACACTTTTCAAGGCTGCGATTAAACACGACCAGAGGTTGATTCTCAGCTAATAAATGATGTGATAAGGCTTGCCCCATCAGGCCTGTTCCAATTAATCCTATTTTCATAAGCTATGATTTAATCCTTATGCGAATAAAACTGTCACTATGCCATAGATGCCAGCGACGTTGTGAGATAGAATAATGTCCCATTTTACAGTAGATACAGGGGAATACTGTGTACAAGAAAAACATGACCATCGCTGGCTTTGACGATGACGTGTTCAATGCAATCGCTGCGGAAGATAAACGTCAAGAAGATCACATCGAACTGATCGCTTCAGAAAACTACACGAGCCCTCGTGTAATGGAAGCTCAGGGCTCATCTTTAACCAATAAATATGCTGAAGGGTATCCCGGCAAACGTTATTATGGTGGTTGTGAACATGTTGACACAGTAGAAGCTATTGCCATTGAACGTGCGAAAGCCTTGTTTGGTGCTGATTATGCTAACGTTCAGCCACACTCTGGTTCACAAGCTAATGCTGCAGTTTATCTCGCTTTATTACAAGCTGGTGATACCATTTTAGGCATGAGTCTGGCACATGGTGGCCATCTGACACATGGTGCTAAAGTCAGTGCTTCAGGAAAAATCTACAATTCAGTTTCATATGGCTTGAATGCTGAAACCGGCGAAATTGATTATGATGAAGTCGAGCGTTTAGCAAAAGAACATCAACCAAAAATGATCGTAGCTGGTTTTTCTGCCTACTCTCGTGTAGTGGATTGGCAACGTTTTCGTGATATCGCTGATGCAGTCGGCGCTTATTTACTAGTTGATATGGCCCACGTAGCAGGGCTGGTTGCCGCAGGTTTATATCCTAACCCGGTGCAAATTGCTGATGTCACAACGACAACAACGCATAAAACATTACGTGGTCCACGTGGTGGTTTGATTCTGGCAAAAGCCAACCCTGAGATCGAGAAAAAACTTAACTCGGCTGTTTTCCCTGGTTTCCAAGGTGGTCCTTTAATGCATGTGATTGCAGCTAAAGCAATTGCCTTCAAAGAAGCCATGCTGCCTGAGTTCAAAACCTATCAGGATCAGGTCATCAAAAATGCACGTGTGATGGCTGATGTGTTTATGACACGTGGTTATGACGTTGTCTCAAATGGTACTGATGACCATTTATTCCTAGTCAGTTTTATAGAAGCTGGCCTGACAGGTAAAGATGTCGATGCCTGGTTAGGCGCTGCTCATATCACGGTCAATAAAAATGCGGTTCCAAATGACCCACAATCACCTTTTGTGACATCAGGTATCCGTGTTGGTACACCGGCTGTGACGACTCGCGGTTTTAAAGAAGAAGAGTGTCGCGATCTGGCAAACTGGATGTGTGATGTCATTGACGCAGCGGGAAGTGAACAGGTGATTAACGATGTGAAGAGTAAAGTAAAAGCGGTTTGTGATCGTTTGCCTGTTTACTCATAAATAACCTCACGGAAACACTATGCGCTGTCCATTTTGTGGTGCAGATGACTCAAAAGTTGTGGACTCACGACTGTCGGCGGAAGGTGATGCCATCCGCCGACGTCGTATGTGCGTCGAGTGTAATGAACGCTTTACCACGTACGAAACGGCTGAATTAAGTCTGCCAAGATTGATTAAACGTGATCGCTCACGTGAGTTATTTGATGAAAATAAATTACGTGCCGGATTTATGCGAGCACTGGAAAAAAGGCCCGTCAGTATTGATGCCGTCGATACAGCCGTCAAAACTATTACTCGGCGACTGTGGGCAACGGGTGAGCGTGAAGTCGATAGTCGCTTGGTTGGCGACTGGGTGATGGATGCACTTCGTGAATTAGATGAAGTCGCGTACGTGCGCTTCGCCTCTGTCTACCGAAGTTTTCAGGATGTGAATGCCTTTCGTGAAGAAATTGAACGAATGGAAAATAAATCAGAACCGGACGATAAAAAATAAAGATGTTTATCTGCACTGATATCATGCTCTTACTGATAGTCAGTGTTTTATATCTTGTTGTATTCGATGTGAATACATTGTTATTTCATTTTAAGAGAAATGATCATGGCTTCTGCTGAATTTTATATGGCAAGAGCCATTGAGCTTGCCAAAAATGGACTATACACGACTGACCCTAACCCTCGGGTTGGCTGTGTCATTGTGAGAGATAATCAGATTGTTGGTGAAGGCTGGCATCAGCGGGCAGGAGAGAGTCACGCTGAAGTAAACGCTCTACACCAAGCGGGTGAGCAGGCTAGAGGGGCGGACTGTTACGTCACGCTTGAACCCTGTAGCCATTATGGACGTACACCACCTTGCGCTGATGCTCTGGTTAATGCTGGTGTGAAACGCGTCTTTATAGCGATGACTGATCCAAATCCCGTTGTTTCAGGTTCAGGCATACATCGCCTGAGAGAGGCGGGGATAGAGGTCCACACCAAACTGTTGAGCTCTGAATCAGAGAAGTTGAATCCTGGTTTTGCCTATCGTATGCGTCATGGTCGACCTTATATCAGAAGTAAAGTCGCCATGAGCCTTGATGGTCGAACAGCTATGGCATCGGGTGAGAGTAAGTGGATAACCGGTCCTGAAGCCAGACAGGATGTACAAAAGCTGCGCGCGCGCAGCTCAGCCATTATGACTGGAATTGGTACGATACTCGCGGACGATCCGCAGTTAAATGTCCGTTTTTCTGCAGATCATGATAATTGGTACCCTTCTGGTCAGAAGATCAGACAACCGCTCAAAATCATTGTGGATAGTGATGGACGATTGCCTGCGAGTGCTCAAATTCTCAAAGAGGGTAAAGTACTGGTGATTACGGCCAATGATATTACTATCGCGGAACCAGCCGAATGTTTAGTTTTGCCCTCTGTAGACCAGAATATCGATCTGAATGCGTTGATGGCGGTACTGGCACAACGTGAAATCAATGAGTTGATGATTGAAGCAGGTGGCGTCTTGAATGGGGCGTTGTTAAAAGCAGGTTTAATCGATGAATTAGTCATATACATGGCACCCAAAATTATGGGCGATATGGCACGTGGTGTGTTTCATTTACCTGAGATGATGACAATGTCTCAGAATATTTCCCTAACAATTGATGATATCCGAGCAGTAGGTAAGGATTGGCGTATCACTGCAAGACCAATATATAACGAGGAATCTTAATTCATGTTTACAGGCATTATTGCAGCCATGGGACAGGTAACGTCTATCACCCCAAGTGGTGGCGATATGAGATTGAAAGTGGCGACCCAAAAATTAGACTTATCTGATGTCAGTCTTGGCGATAGCATTGCTATTAATGGTGTCTGTCTGACTGTGGTTGAACTTGATCAGTCTCATGTGAGTTTTGATGTATCAAAAGAGAGTCTCGAGCGAACTGCACTTTCACAGATTACTGAAGGCTCACCCGTTAATCTTGAAAAAGCGCTTGCTGTAGGTGATCGTCTCGGTGGACATATGGTGAGTGGCCATGTTGATGGTCTTGGTAAAGTGTTAGAGATGACACCGTCTGCGCGCTCAGTACAGTTTCGAATGGAAGTACCCGCCAATTTGGAACGCTATATCGCTAAAAAAGGTTCTGTGACGATTGATGGTGTGAGTCTTACGGTGAATGAGGTTGGAGCAGGCTGGTTTGAAATCAATATCATTCCCCACACTATGCAGGAAACTATCATTAAAGAATATAAAGTGGGTACGGTTGTGAATTTGGAAGTCGACTTGATTGCTCGATATCTTGAGCGTTTGTTACCTGGACTCGACCCTGCAGACGCCAGAGAAACATTGTCAGGAAACAGTGATACTTAATATGCAACTCAACAGCACAGAAGAGATTATTGACGATCTCAGACAGGGAAAAATGGTCATCATTATGGATGATGAAGATCGTGAAAATGAGGGTGACCTCATTATGGCTGCAGAAAAAGTCACACCAGATGCCATTAATTTTATGGCACGGTTTGGGCGTGGTTTGATTTGTCTGACGCTAACGGAAAATCGTTGTCGTGAATTACGATTACCACTGATGGTCAGTGACAATCAGACGCCTTATTCCACTAACTTCACTGTCTCCATTGAAGCGGCAGAAGGAGTGACGACTGGTATTTCAGCGGCCGACCGTGCTTTAACCGTGCAAGTCGCAGTTGATCCTGATTCACGACCTGAGGATTTGGTTCAACCAGGCCATATTTTCCCCTTAAAAGCACAGCCGGGTGGGGTGTTAACACGAGCTGGTCACACGGAAGCTGGCTGTGATCTCGCTCAGCTTGCCGGCTTATCTCCAGCAGCTGTCATTGTTGAAATTTTAAATGATGATGGCAGTATGGCCAGGCGCCCAGACTTGGAAACCTTTGCACAAAAACATGATCTGAAAATTGGTACGATTGCTGACCTGATAAGTTATCGACTTGAAAATGAAATGACAGTCGAAAAATTATCTCAATGTCAGTTTCCTACTGAGTATGGTGATTTTCAGCTATACAGCTTTCAGGATTCAGTCAATTCTCAGGTCCATCTAGCCCTCACCTATGGTGATATTACTCCTGATGAAGAAACGTTAGTTCGCGTGCATATGGCGGACCCACTCAGTGATATTTTAGGCTCGGTCAGGGAGCCGACACATTGGCCAGTTCCTCAAGTGCTGAAACAAATTCAACAAGCGGGTAAAGGTATTCTGGTTGTTTTGAGGTTACCGGCTCAGAATAAACAGTTAGCGGCCAAAATTGCACGTTATGAACGAGAAGACCGTGATGAGAGCCCTTTACCTGTTAAGGGGGGCTGGGATCTTCGTACATTTGGTGTTGGTGCACAAATTTTGTCAGCATTAGGCGTGAAAAAAATGCGCGTGATGGGGACACCCACGAAGTTGACTGGTGTTTCAGGGTTTGGACTGGAGTTAGTGGGTTATCTGGAAGCTGACGAGACTGAGTAAGCATGCCTAAATTATTTGTCGTGGCGGGTGAGGCTTCTGGTGATGCCCATGCCGGCAGAATGCTAAAAGCCTTAAAACAACACCGGCCGGATATTTCTGTTTCCGGTATCGGTGGTGAGACCATGCGTGAAGCGGGTGTGGATATTATCACCGATTTTGCTGAGCTTGCTGTCATGGGCCTGGTTGAGGTCATTAAACGCTACTCTCATATCAAAGCTGTTTTTGATAAAACCGTTGAACATTTAGCTTCAAGTAAACCTGACGCATTAATATTAGTCGATTACCCTGGGTTTAATCTAAAGCTAGCTAAAAAAGCGCATGAATTGGGTATTCCGGTTATTTACTATATCAGCCCTAAAATATGGGCCTGGCGGGCTGGGCGAATCAAAGCCATAAAGCGTTATGTTGATCTGATGCTGGTGTTGTTTCCATTTGAACAGTCGCTTTATGAAAAAGCCGATGTGGCTGTGAAATGTGTGGGTCATCCCTTAGTTGATGCAGTACATTCAGACTGGACTTCTGAACAGGCCAAGTCGCATTTTTCCCTTGATACGAAAGCGCCTGTCTTAGGCTTGTTTCCTGGCAGTCGTCGGAGTGAGGTGGAAGCATTATTGCCAGTGATGTTAGCGACCGCCGAGCATATTCAACAACGTGATAATTCTGTGCAGGTTATTTTACCCTTAGCACCTGGGCTAGATCGGACGTTAATTGAGCCATATTTATCAGAAACGGCGGTGAAAGTGGAGGTCATTTCTGGTGAGTTTTATGATGTCGTTCGTAGCTGTGATGCCATTGTGGCGGCATCGGGCACTGTCACTCTGGAAATTGCTTTGTTAGGTGTACCGCATTTAATTACTTACCGGGTTGCGCCACTGACTTACCAGATTCTCAAACGACTGGTAAAAATTCCTTACGTGGGTTTATGTAATATTGTGACCGGAAAAAATGTCGTCACTGAGTTATTACAGAGCCAGGTGTCGGTAGCTGAGTTAGCGCCACGGTTATTATATTTTCTGACCGCGGCAGAAGCCCAACAACAGGCCCATACTGTTCAAGAACAAGTGCTTAAAGCGCTCGGGCCCAGCGGTGGCGCTGACAACGCAGCCAGAGCCGTTATTTCTTTTATTGATACTCATCATTCATGACAAATACGCTTATTATCGCCGGCGTTGATGAAGTTGGACGTGGCCCATTAGCCGGGCCCGTAGTGACTGCTGCTGTCATACTGAATCCTGATAACCCAATTGCAGGCTTGGCTGATTCAAAAAAACTCACTGAAAAACGAAGAGAGAGTCTGGTACCTCTAATCAAAGAGCATGCTTTAGCCTGGGCAATGGGGCGAGCTGAGCCAGATGAAATAGACGAGCTAAATATTCTTCAGGCCAGTTTACTTGCGATGAAAAGAGCCGTTGAAGCCTTATCTATAGTCCCAGAACACGTGCTCGTTGATGGTATACATGCCCCTAAGCTTAATTGTCCCGTCACCACCATTATTAAAGGTGATCAATCTGAGCCCGCTATTGCGGCCGCTTCAATCTTAGCTAAAGTCGCACGTGACCAAGAAATGATTGCACTGGAGGAACAGTATCCAGGCTATGGTTTTGCCAAGCATAAAGGCTATCCAACCAAGCAACATCAGCAAGCACTTCTAACGCTAGGGGTAACGGATATTCATAGACGTTCATTCGGCCCTGTTCATAAGGCATTATCACTGTAATGCCATTATATAAATCATAGAAAAACTGATGAGCGTGGTATTATTCAAGACTTATGCTGTCGTTAAATAAAATTTTCAACAAATTGGTTAGAGGCAAAAACGGTCAACATCCGCAACAAGGACGTGAACCGTTAATTATCCCTCGCAGTGAACACACCATATCGCGTAAACAGATTAGTCAACATGCACTCAAAGTGCTGTATACCTTGAAAGAGGGCGGCTATGATGCTTATCTCGTCGGTGGGTGTGTACGCGATCTTTTGCTAGGTTATGAACCAAAAGACTTTGATGTAGCCACCAATGCCTCGCCAGAACAAGTGCATGCGCTATTCAAGCGCAGCCAGTTGATCGGACGACGATTTAAGCTGGTTCATGTTCGGTTTGGACGTGACGTTATAGAAGTCGCTACTTTCCGTGCGCCACCTGAGGCTAAACAACATGTTGATACTCAGGGCCGCATTATGCAGGACAATGTGTTTGGCACTTTAGAACAAGATGCCTGGCGACGTGATTTTACGATCAATGCGCTCTATTACAATATCAAAGATTTTTCTATCATCGATTACACCGGTGGAATGGCCGATCTCAATGCGGGCCTTATCCGTTTAATTGGTGATGTTGAAACACGTTATCGTGAAGATCCTGTTCGCATGTTAAGAGCCTGTCGCTTTTTAGCTAAGCTTGGCTTAAAGCTGGATAAAGAGACAGAGCAAGGCATTTTTGATTGGGCACATTTGATTCGAGATATCCCGCCGGCAAGGCTGTTTGATGAAACACTAAAACTGTATCTGAGTGGCCAGGCTGCCATGACACATGAATTACTCTGTCATTACGGTCTGTTTGAGCATCTCTACCCACAAACCGCTGCGTTGTTGCATGAAGAACAAGACGGTTATCCAAGAACGATGTTGATGAAGGCATTAGAAAATACGGATATTCGTATCGCAGCCGGTAAGCCAGTGACACCAGCGTTTTTGTTTGCAGCAATATTATGGGAGCCAGTGCGGCAGCGTACGGTTTTATTGATGACTAATGGCATGCCAGAAATTCCAGCGATGCAGCGTGCATCATCTGAAATTATTGGAGAACAGATCCAACGTGTTGCTGTTCCCAAGCGTTATAGTCTGGTCACCCGAGATATTTGGACTTTGCAGCCCCGCCTATTGAAGCGTCAGGGAAAAAGAGCATTCAAAACATTATTGCATCCCAAGTTTCGTGCTGGATATGACTTTTTAGCATTAAGAGCTCAAGCTGGTGAACCGTTGAGTGAAACGGTAGATTGGTGGACAAAATTTCAGACAGAAACAGTGAAACAACAACAGTCCATGGTCGATGCTCTGGGCAAAGAGGGCAGCGTCAAAAAGCCTCGCCGTAGACGCCGTAGACGACCCGCAGCGAAAAAGTCGGAACAAAATTGATGCAGGTTTTTATTGGATTGGGAAGTAATTTAGACGACCCGCAGACACAAATTTTGACAGCAATAGAAGATATAAAAAATCTCGAAGATACACGTCTTTTACATCAATCATCGCTTTATCATAGCCCGCCAATGGGGCCTCAGGATCAGCCGGATTATGTGAATGCGGTTGTCGAGGTGGATACAGCATTGCCGCCACATGTATTGCTTGATAACCTGCAACAACTTGAACAGAAACATGGCCGGGTGAAGAAACGCCATTGGGGCGAACGCACGTTGGATCTCGATATCTTGGTGTATTCCGATTATGTTATTGATGATGACAGACTCAAGGTGCCTCATCCAGGCTTAAGCGAACGGGCTTTTGTTGTCTATCCATTAGCCGAAATTGTTGCTGACTTAACTATTCCTGGACAAGGTAAGCTATCAGTAATCAAGCAAAACTGTCCTTTAGATGGCTTGAGAAAAGTGGAAACGCATACATAATGAATCACTCACTATCACATCGTTATATTGTGGTTGAAGGACCTATCGGCGTAGGTAAAACGCATCTGGTAAAACGTCTGGCTGAGAGTTTTTCCGGCTCTGTTCTACTCGAACAGCCAGAACAAAATCCTTTTCTGGAAAAATTTTACCTTTATCCCAAACAATCCGCTCTTCCAACACAGCTCAGTTTTTTAATGCAGCGCGTTAAGTTGGGTAAAACACTCAATCAAGATGACTTATTCAACGACTTGCATATCGCTGATTTCATGGTAGAAAAAGATAAGTTATTTGCTCAAATTTCCTTAGATGACGATGAGTTAGCGCTCTATAATATGGTTTATGATAATTTAACGTTACACCATAGAACCCCTGATTTAGTCATCTATCTGCAAGCATCATTGCCAGTGTTGAAATCGCGTATTGCTCAACGTGGTATTAGCTATGAGCAACACGTGGAAGAGGGCTACCTGAAACGGTTAGCTGATACGTACGCGGACTTTTTCCACTATTACGATGCCTCGCCGTTGTTGATTGTGAATGCTGAACAAATTGATCTAGTGAATGGTGATCAAGATTATCTGCAATTACTTGAACAAATCTGCAGTATTCAAAGTGGTCGTCATTATTACAATCCATTGCCCGTCTCAGAGAAGAAATAATCATGAGCCGTATTAGTCTTAAACATCTGCGTCAAATGAAAACGGCGCAAGAAAAAATTGCTGTACTCACTGCGTATGATGCGAGCTTTAGTTACGCACTTGAGCAAGCCGGTGTGGATGTTCTACTAGTAGGTGATTCTTTGGGAATGGTTATCCAGGGACAAGAGAGTACAGTTCCTGTAAGTGTTGACGATATGATTTATCACACGGCTAATGTGATCCGCGGTAGTGATAAGTTATTTGTCATCGCTGATATGCCGTTTATGAGTTATGCCAACACTGAACAAGCTATCAAAAACGCTGCTCGCCTGATGGCTGAAGGCGGCGCTCAAATGGTCAAACTGGAAGGTGGCGCCGTCATCACCGATACAGTTAAACAGCTAACTGCACGTGGCATACCCGTATGTGGACATTTAGGGTTATTACCTCAGTCAGTTCATCGGTTAGGTGGTTACATCGTGCAGGGTCGTGAAACACAGGCCGCAGAAGAATTGATTGCCGATGCCATCAGTCTGCAAGAAGCTGGTGCAGATATGCTGGTATTGGAATGCGTACCGGCAACCTTAGGAGCCGTCGTATCCAAACAGTTGGATATTCCTGTGATAGGTATTGGTGCTGGTAGCGACTGTGATGGGCAGGTGTTGGTGGTGTATGACATGTTGGGCTTAACGCCTGGCCGAAGACCACGCTTCAGTCACGACTTTTTAGCGGATACCGGCTCAATACAAGCCGCTCTGACAAACTATGTACAATCGGTGAAATCAGGTGCATTTCCTAATGCGGAGCAGCAGTTCTAATGGCGATAGCAGAAAACTTGGGAGCATTACGAACCCGCATCAAAAGTTGGCGTCAACAGAATGAAGTGATTGCATTTGTACCGACAATGGGCAACCTGCATGAAGGTCATCTCTCTTTAGTACAAAAAGCGCGTGAGCTGGCGGATCGCGTTGTCGTCAGCATTTTTGTGAATCCGCTGCAGTTCAATGATAAACAGGATCTTTCTGATTATCCCCGAACATTGAATGAAGATATCCAGTTATTGAGTGAACTCGATTGTGAGCTGATTTTTACGCCGACTGAGGAAATGATTTATCCGAATGGTATGGCATCGTTAACCAAAGTCATTGTTCCTGGTGTCGATGATAAGCTCTGCGGCAAAGGTCGCCCTGGCCACTTTGATGGCGTCGCTACCGTTGTAACAAAACTATTCAATATGGTGCAGCCTGATATTGCCATTTTTGGTGAGAAAGATTATCAGCAATTAATGTTAATCAAGAAACTGGTGGCAGACTTAAATTTGTCGGTAGATGTGATTGGCGTGCCAACAAAGAGGCATGAGAGTGGGCTGGCCATGAGTTCCAGAAACAGCTTATTGAACCAAAAACAATTAGTTCAAGCGCCGTTGATCTATAAAACACTGCTGTCAATGAAGCAAGCTATTGAAGAAGATGGCCTTACTGACTTCCATCAACTTTGTGCGACGGCGAAAGAAGAGTTACAAAAAGCGGGACTGGAACCTGAGTATGTCGATATTCGTCGCGCAAATGATCTGGAACTGGCTAATGCCAATGACAAACACATTCGTATTTTTGTGGCTGCAAGGCTGGGAAGCGTAAGATTAATAGATAATATTGCCTGTGACCTTGCCTGATATTTGTTAAAAAGCGATAATATTGGGCTATTTCATAAGAACATTCTGGCTATGCAACTGACCTTTTTAAAAGCAAAATTACATCGTGCTTGTGTGACTCATTCCGAGTTGGAGTATGAAGGCTCGTGTGCAATTGACGGTAAGTTACTGGAAGCCGCTGGTATTCATGAATATGAGCAAATCCAGATTTACAATGTCGCCAACGGCGAACGTTTTACTACCTACGCTATTCGCGCAGAAGATGGTTCAAATATCATTTCGGTCAATGGTGCAGCTGCCCATAAAGCTTCCCCAGGCGATCGTTTAATTATTTGTGCATTCGCAACACTTGATGCCAAAGAAGTCGAAAACTTTAAGCCAACACTGGTGTATCTCGACGAAAAAAACGATATCACACACATGCGTCACGCTATTCCTGTTCAAGCTGCATAAAAAGAAACGAGTACTAAATCAATGGAAAGATTGTTTGAAAAAGCGCTCTGGAATAGTCGTTTTGTTGTACTCATAGCCGTTATCGCCAGCCTGGTTACCGCATTAGCCATGTTTTATATGGCAACGGTTGATGTCTATTATTTACTTTCTCATCTTGGCGAATACATGTCACCTGATTTGATTGGTGATGCCAGAAAGGATTTTCGTGCTGAAACCGTGGCACACGTCGTTGAGGTGATTGATGGCTATTTGCTGGCGACCGTACTGTTTATCTTCTCTCTTGGCTTGTATGAGCTGTTTATCAGTAAAATCGAAGAAGCAGAAGAGAGTGAGAACTCGAAAGTATTAGCTATTCACAGTTTGGATGATCTAAAAGCACGTTTAGGCCGTGTTGTTTTGATGATTCTGATTGTTAACTTTTTCGAACATGCCATTAGCATGGACTTTCACGGTCCGCTTGATTTGCTGGCGCTTGCTGGTGGTATTGGCCTTATCGCACTGGCTTTATACTTCTCCCACGCTGACGACCACTAATCGTCACAAAAACGTCATTAAAACGTTATAAGGCTGTCATATCTTCTCTCTATGCTTGCAAGCTGTCTGCAAGCATAGAGAGAAAACATGCTCAATATCGAACAAGCCGTTCAACAAAAATTTCCTAAATTCGAACGCTCCCGTCCTTGGATAAAAAAATCGACGATTAGCTTTCTGCGTAAAATTACACACGAGCAGGAAGTGAATCGATTCCTTGAGTTGCATCAGGATTTAAAAGGCTTCGATTTTATTGAGCAGGTGCTGGATTATTTCAATTTCAGTTACAGCATTAGCCACCGTGATCGCAATAATATTCCGGCAACAGGACGGGTGGTCATTGTTGCTAATCATCCACTGGGTGCGCTGGATGGTTTGTCATTATTAAAATTGGTTGGTGAAGTCCGCCGTGATGTCAAAATCGTCGCAAACGATATGTTAATGAATTTTAACGCGGTCGACTCTTTGTTCTTACCTGTCGATAATTTATCGAAATCCACACGCAAAAGTAGTATTTCTCGCATTATTGATTCTCTGAATAATGAAGAAGCAGTGATTGTTTTCCCGGCGGGTGAAGTATCGCGCATTCGTCCTAGTGGTGTACGCGATGGTAAATGGAATACCGGTTTTCTGAATTTTGCCAAGAAAACCAACTCACCTATTCTGCCTATCTATGTCGGTGCCAGAAACTCTTCCTTGTTCTACAGTGCATCCATGGTCTATAAACCACTTTCTGGCATGATGTTGGCGCATGAGATGTTTAATAAAAACTCAAAGAACATCACCATGCGTGTTGGCGAACCTATTCCTTATAAACAAGTTGACCAACTGCCATTGGTGAAAGCAGAAAAGGCTAAACTATTACGCCGCCACCTCTATCGGATGGCAAAAGGTAAAAAACCGTTATTTGTTACAGAGCAAACTATAGCTCACCCACAGGACCGTCGTAATATTAAACGTGAGTTGCAATTGGCGGAGTTATTAGGCCAGACAGCAGATAATAAAAAGATCTATTTATTTGACTATCAACCTGATTCAGCTGTGATGCATGAAGTCGGCCGTTTACGTGAGTTTACGTTTAGGCAGGTCGGAGAGGGGACAGGGAAAAGGCGCGATATCGATCGTTATGATCGTGATTATCGTCATCTGATCTTATGGGATGAAAACGAATTAGAAATTGCTGGCGCTTATCGGATCGGTGAAGTGAATAACATACTGTCACAACCTGGCAGTCGTGGAATTTATAGTCAGGAGTTATTTTCTTACGATCCGGATGCGATGCAACCCTATTTTGAAAAGGGTATTGAGCTAGGCAGAAGCTTTGTCAGCCCGAAATATTGGGGCCGACGCAGTCTGGATTATTTATGGTATGGCATAGGCGCTTATCTGAAACGATACCCTGATATCCGCTATCTATTTGGGCCTGTTAGTTTATCAAACAGTTATCCTGATTTCGCTAAGGCGTTAATCGTTGGTTATTATCAACACTATTTTCCAGATGATAAACACTTAGCAATAGCGAAAAATCCATATATTGCTGAGCGAAGTCTGCAACAACAAGTGTTGCAAACCTATTGTGGCACCGATGCCGAGGCTGATTTTACTGCCATGCGTGAGCAGTTAACGCATATGAATGTGACTGTGCCTACCTTATATAAACAATATGCCGATGTCTGTGAAGAGGGTGGTGTTCGGTTCATCGACTTCAATATCGACGCTGATTTTGGTCATTGTATTGACGGTCTGGTGATGGTCGATTTGGATAAATTAAAACCGGCTAAGAGAAAACGTTATCTGGGTGATGATTAACCGTGACAACGTTTTAGTTTTTTGCCACTGCCGCAGAAACAGGGATCATTTCTGCCCAGTTTGACGGCTGGCAGAATAATGCCATCATGATAGAACCATTCACCACTTTCGCAGGTAAAACGTGAGCGTTCGTGGAGTTGACCTATCGGGTTGTTCTCATAAAACGCAACAAACTCCACTTCGGCCAGTTCATTTTTTTGTTGGTGATCCAAAATACGTAATCCCAACCATTTTGTTGTGTTAACCGTATTTTGCAATAACTTTCGTTCATCTAATCGACGTTTCGATGGATGCAGTGTCGCGATTAAATAGTCTATCTCACCCAAATAAAATGCACTGTAACGCGAGCGCATCAGTTGCCCAGCATTTTCTGCACGTTGTTGTTTTTTATGAAGCGGCTCGCAACATTCGACGTAAGTAAGCTGGCTGAGACAGGGACATAAGTGATTATTCATAAGCACTAGCGGGAATAGACATTAAATCTGGATACTGAAACTGATAGGACAGTAATGTTTTCACTTTATCGTTGCTGACGATTTTATAGGAAGCTGCATTATCCTGATTAAAGTCTGGTACAGGCTGATTCATTAGCTCAGCTGCATGGCGGTAAAATTGTTTTTTGCTTGGATGTGTGTCTGCACAGCCATTAAGTACCTCTCCCCAGACGTGTTGCTCCAATAGCTGTTCAATGATGCCGATGCAATCATCAAGGTGAATTAAATTTACCGGGGCATCCGCCTGTTTTACTTGCTTGCCATTTCTGAAAAAACGGCCTGGATGACGTTGTGGGCCTATCAAGCCACTGAAGCGAATAATGCTAGTGGAAAACTCCGAAGACTGCCTAAACAGGGATTCTATTTGCCACAGAATACTCTCTTCGTTTTCATATTGACGTTCTTCTCTAACCCAGTCATTGGTATTTTGGTAAACAGAACTGGAGCTGATAAATAACACCTGTTTAATCGGGCTTTGTTCAATCTGTTTGATCAGCTGCTCATATGCCATTTTATTTTTATTGGTGATATTGATAATTAATGTGTCAGCGTCCAGAAACTGACTAAAGTCAGCTGGTGTTTCAATATCGATTTGGTAGGCATCAAAGCCTTGTTTAACCAATAAAGACTGTTTTTCTGAGTCACGTGTCGAGAGTTTAATCTCGGTATTAGCTCTCTGTAACTGTCTTGCTAAGCGTAAGCCTAACCAACCACTACCAAGAATACTGATGGTATTAATGACACACCTCTAATTGAATTATTCAGATGGCGACACCATATCAAGCATTAGTCTTATTGTCATGGTTGTTTATACTATGGCGACAAATATAAGGGGAAGAGCAGGTATGAGTGCACCTGATATATCAAAATTATTTTCCGGCAATATTGTCACCATATTGTTCTGGCTGTTCTTAATGGGGTCACTTACCTTATTCTTTAATGGCTATATTCAGCAGCGTGACAATCCGAATCAGGCTTTGATGTCCGCAAATTCAGGCACCGGAGAAGTCACATTAAAACGTAACCGTGATGGCCATTATCTGGCCCCTGGCTATATCAACGGTCACCCTGTTAATTTCTTACTGGATACAGGTGCTACTAATGTCAGTATTCCTGCTGCTATCGCAGAAGCGGCGGGATTAAAAAAAGGCGCTACATCGATGGTCTCGACAGCTAATGGTGTGGTGCCAGTATTTCAGACCGATGTCGACACGGTTCGTCTTGGTGGCATTACCTTAGAGCATGTCGATGCGAGTATTAATCCGCATATGAGTGATGGTGTGGTTTTATTAGGTATGAGTTTTATGAAGCATCTCGATATTACTCAGCGTAATGGTGTGATGACGCTACGTGTACCAGTGTCAGGATAAGGCAATCTTAACTACTTTCATATATTCGAAAGTCATGCGGGCAATCACTTCTTTATCTGGGTAATAGACGATATCTACCCGCGCGCCATTCAATGATTTATATCGGCGTCGGCGTTTGTATTTAAAGGGGATATCCTGACCTTCTAATGTAATGGTATTCAATACCCACTCCCCTTCTTCACGCTGAACATGTGAAGCCACTTTTTGCATGGTGGCGTGGATTAAATGGTCATTTTCAGCCAGCCATTTTTTTGTTTTTCTAACTTTCATGTTGATAACGTTGATGCAAAATGCTCACACGTTCTACATAAACTTTAGTCTCGGAGTATGGTGGAACATCGTTATATTTTTTCACGGCATTGGGTCCTGCGTTATAAGCAGCTGTGGCGAGGCGAGTATTGCCTTTGAATAAAGATAGCAGCTCCGCCAGATATTTAACACCGCCTTCTATGTTTTGGTCGACATTAAAAGGCTTATCCACACCTAAGTCTTTGGCTGTACCTGGCATTAATTGCATCAGGCCCTGAGCGCCAGTTCTGGAAATAGCTTTCTTATTGAACGCTGACTCCGCATGAATAACGGCTCTGACCAAGGCGGCATCCACGTTATATTTCTTGGCATAGCGTTTTACTTCGTCAGCATAGGATGAAAAATCCAGTTTAATGGTATGCCAGTTTATTTTTGATGAGGGATTACAGGCATAACAGCTGTATTTTAAAATTTCGAAATGACCATGTGCAGGTTTTTGATCTGAAAAAACAAACCCTTCACCTGTTTGTGATTTGTATATGACAGTCTGTGATGTGGCTTGCCTAACATTACTGAACTCAACGGAACCATCCGGGTTTTGAATACGCTGAATGGTATCTGCCACAGTCAGCTGACTTGAAAACACCATCAGACTGAGCAGGGACCATTTCATCAGCTTATTCATGTCTAAAACCAATAACGTCCAGAACTGGCTATCAGAATAGTGATAATACCTAAGATCAGGTTGAGCAGAACCAGTTTGCGTATTTGCGTTAAGGCTGTAGCGCCTGCAATCCAGTCATGCTCTACTACTGCCCATTTCAGCTTTTTGAATGGATTAAAAAATACATGCATAAAAATGAGCATCATAAAGATGCCAATCAATAACATGATGTGAACATGAATGCCGACTCCATCAACGCCGCCCATGCCACCTAGTAGAGAAATCATCCACACGCCAGTAAGCAATAGGGTTGCTATAGCCAACCAGACCCAATTGAAAAATGTTTTTAAGACACCTGCCCACAGAGGCAGACGCTGTTCCTGAGTGAGTAATTCAACTGCTGCAGGACGAAGGGCGGTGTAGGCAAAAAACATACCCCCCACCCAAATCACGGCAGCTAACAGGTGTAAAGGTAAGGCAATTATCATAAGTGGGCTCTCTTTATATGTTTTGTTAATTCGTGTTTATAGGTATATCGGCAATGTTAATTTTCCACTCACTTGGACCTGTTTTATGTACCGAATGACCTTCACTATCGACAGCCACAGTGACGGGCATATTTTCTACATAAAATTCGCGGATAGCTTCCATACCCAGTTCTTCGAATGCCACCATACGTGATGATTTAATAGCTTTTGACACTAAATACGCTGCGCCACCAATGGCAATCAGGTAAACCGAATGATGTTGTTTTATTGATGCGACTGTTTCATCACCACGTTCCGCTTTACCAATCATGCCTAACAAACCGGTCTGTTCCAGCATCATATCTGTGAATTTGTCCATTCGAGTTGCTGTTGTTGGACCTGCAGGACCGACAATCTCACCTTTAACCGGATCGACAGGACCTACGTAATAGATAAAGCGATTATTGAAATCAAGCCCGTCAGGTAACGACTGACCATTATTCAGTAAATCGGCAATTTTTTTGTGCGCCGCATCACGTCCTGTTAACAAATGGCCTGACAACAAGAGCGTTTCACCAGGCTGCCATTCAGCGATGTCATCTGCTGATATATTGTCCAAATCAACATGACGAGTATTTTCTGCGGCTTCCCAGGTAATATCTGGCCAGTCATCCATGGAGGGTGGTTCAAACTCAGCGGGACCAGACCCATCTAGAGTGAAGTGGATATGACGGCTGGCGGCACAATTTGGAATCATGGCGACAGGTAATGAGGCAGCATGCGTTGGATAATCACTGATTTTGACATCCAGTACCGTGGTTAACCCACCCAGTCCTTGCGCACCAATCCCCAGTTGATTAACCTTTTCATACAATTCGATACGTAGCTTTTCAGCCGCCGTTTCTGCACCGCGATCCATTAATTCTTGGATATCGATGGGATGCATTAACGACTCTTTTGCCATCAGCATCGCTTTTTCTGCTGTACCACCAATACCAATACCTAACATACCTGGAGGGCACCAGCCTGCGCCCATGGTGGGTACGGTTTTTAATACCCAATCAACCAGGTTGTCGCTAGGATTCAGAATGGTAAATTTGGCTTTGTTTTCTGAGCCACCACCTTTGGCTGCAATGAGAACGTCGACTTGATTACCCACAACCAGTTCAGTGTGAATAACGGCCGGGGTATTGTCGCCAGTATTTTTTCGTTGACCGATGGGATCAGCCACAATCGACGCCCGTAACACATTATCAGGATGAAGATAGGCGCGACGCACACCTTCATTCACCATATCATCAAGACTTTTAGTGGTTTCCCACTTCACATCCATGCCGACTTTGACAAAGACATTAACAATGCCTGTGTCCTGACAAATAGGGCGATTGTTTTCGGCACACATTCTGGAGTTCACCAGAATCTGTGCGATAGCATCTTTTGCCGCAACGGATTGTTCGCGCTCGTAAGCGGCCGTCATTGCCTGAATAAAATCTTTTGGATGATAACAGGCAATAAATTGCAGTGCGTCTGCAATACTGTCGATAAAGTCAGTCTCTTTAATGACTGTCATGTATTCAACCTCAGCTCAATTTTTGTTTGATGATGCTGACCACATCCTCAATCGCAAACTCTTCGCCATCACCGCTACGACGGTTTTTGTATTCGATCATGCCATTATCCAATCCGCGTTCGCCTAAAATTAATCGATGTGGAATACCAATCAATTCCATATCAGTAAAGGCAACGCCTGGACGCAGACCACGATCATCAAGTAATACGTCGACACCAGCATCAAGCAACTGTTGATAGACTTCTTCAGCTTTTTCTTTAACCCGTACTGATTTATGTGCGTTAACAGGCACTAAAACCACTTGGAAAGGCGCAATCGATTCTGGCCAGATAATGCCGCGATCATCATGATTTTGTTCAATTGCAGCAGCGACAACACGAGACACACCAATGCCATAACAACCCATGGTAATCACTTGTGATTTGCCGGATTCTGTCAACACAACCGCATTTAATTTGCTGCTGTAATTTTCACCAAGCTGGAATATATGACCCACTTCAATACCGCGTGCGATTTCTAATGTGCCTTCGCCATCTGGGCTTGGGTCACCCGCCACCACTTTACGCAAGTCTGCTGTTTCAGGTTCAGCTAAATCACGCCCCCAGTTCACGCCAGTTAAATGTTTATCATCCAGATTGGCGCCACAGACAAAGTCAGTGACAAACGCGGCTGCATAATCAACGATAACAGGGATGGTTAAACCAACAGGCCCAACCGAACCGATATTGGCATGACTGATTTCAAGTACTTTTTCTGGGGTAACAAAGGTGAGTGGTGCGGCGACCAGAGGGTGTTTTTCAGCTTTAATCTCATTGAGTTCATGATCACCACGAACAATCAGAGCGACAACCGAACCTTCTTCAGCGCCTTCAACTAATAAGGTCTTCAGGCATTGTGAAGCGGGTTTATCAAGGTACTGACTGACATCATCAATAGTGTGCTGAGCAGGTGTTTCAACTACAGTCATGGTTTCAACTGCCGCTGCACGTTCACCTTGTGGTTTTAAAGCTTCAGCTAATTCAACATTAGCGGCATAATCACTTTTATCACTAAAGGCGATAGCATCTTCACCGGAACTGGCTAATACATGAAACTCATGTGAAGCATTACCACCAATACTGCCGGTATCAGCCTGAACAGCACGGAATTCCAAACCAATACGGTTGAAAATGCGTGTGTAAGTTGCGTACATATTGTCATAGGTTTCCTGCAAGGAAGCCTGATCCAAATGGAAGGAATAGGCATCTTTCATCAGAAACTCACGGGCACGCATTAAACCAAAGCGTGGACGAATTTCATCACGAAATTTAGTCTGGATTTGATAAAAATTGACCGGTAATTGTTTGTAACTGCGAATTTCCTGGCGCACCAGATCGGTGATCACTTCTTCATGGGTCGGTCCATAGCAGAACTCACGCTGATGACGATCGGTAATGCGTAATAATTCGGGTCCATATTTTTCCCAGCGTTGGCTTTCTTGCCAGAGTTCTGCAGGTTGAACTGAAGGCATTAACACTTCCTGCGCGCCGGCTTTATCCATTTCTTCGCGGACAATGGCTTCGGTTTTTCTGAGTATTTTCAATCCCATTGGCAACCATGTGTATAAGCCTGATGCCAGACGACGAATTAGTCCGGCACGGAGCATTAATTGATGGCTGACAATTTCTGCGTCTGCTGGTGTTTCTTTTAATGTGGAAATAAGCAGGTTTGAGGCGCGCATGTGTTTTTATTTTTCCTGTAATAATAATGGTTTAGCCCTAGGGCTGTGAGTGTTCTAAAACGTTAGAAGGTGCTGTGATTCCAACCCCAGTTTTGTCGTTCTGAATCAGTCATGCTGATATAGATACGACCACCGTCAACGTTTAGATTATCGCTAATGAATGTGCATAAAGTATCTGAGAAGGCTTGGCGATCCCCGGGTAGCCCAAGTGCTCGATAATCAAGCATAGCTGCAGGTGCATCGCTGCCAGCAAATGACATATCGGCGTTGTCATTCAGCACAATCATCACATAGCTTTCAGGCTTACCCGACGCTTTTGCAACGGTTTCACTAGCTTGTTTAATGAATGATGACTTATCGTTAACTTGTTTATTAGTGTTGATATTAAGGTATGGCATAACGCTTCTCCTTATTGACAATGTTGTTTTATATTGTTGCTCAGTTCTTGTATTTTCTGCTGGCGCTCTTCTTCTTTAATACGCTGTAAATTGCCATTTTCATCATAAAAGCGCCCACCCGGATGGTTTTGATAGGCGGTAAGGGCGTCTTTGGCATCCTGACATTGTTGTTCAAGCTTAGCTTCTTGTGCCGCTTGTTGCTCTGCCTGTTGTTGTACTTCTTGCCTTTCTTGTTCAGCGGCTTCTTGCTGAGCAATCAAGGCATCGATTTCTCTTTGGGCTTTAGCGGGATCAACAGGTGGTGGCGGTGTTTTGATTAATTCTGCGGGAGCTGACTCGGGCGCTTGTTGGCTGTAATGCACTTGTCCCTGGTCATCGACCCATTTGTAGATATCGGCGCTGGCGGTGCCGGTAAACGTCACAGACAGTATAATCAGACTGAATTTGAGATTATCTCTTAACATTACATACACCAAAGCACTAAACTACGTTAATTCTACGCCAAAGCCAGCCATCATAAAATGTCTTATCACACAGACCGTTTTGAAATTCATTTACCTATTGAAAAATCAGGTGCTAATGCCGTTGATTTGCTTGCCGATGCCTGTGAGCTTTCTAAGCAACATCTAAAACGCATCATGCTCAAAGGTGCAGTTTGGGTGAGTGTCGGAAAAAAAACACAGCGACTGCGCCGAGCCAAGCGCTTATTAAAAGCTGGTGAAACCTTGCACCTTTATTATGACAAAACAGTGTTAGAGCGCGAAACGTCCGAGCCAGAACTGATTGCCGATTACGTTCACTATAGTGTGTGGAACAAACCATACGGCGTATTATCTCAGGGCTCAAAATGGGGCGATCATTGCACGGTAACCCGTTGGGCAGAACAACAGCTTAAACCTCAAAGAAATGCTTTTGTTGTGCATAGACTTGATCGTGCAGCTAATGGCTTGATTGTGATTGCCCACGAAAAACAGGCAGCAGCAAAATTATCAGCCTTGTTTCAACAACGCGATATCGATAAACGCTATCGAATCTGGGTTGAGGGTGAATTTTCAGACAAGGCAACCCAAGACGCCCCGATCAGCGTTGATGAACCGATTGATGGTCGACATGCTCGCAGTCATTTTGTATTTCTGGAATATGACTCAATACAGCAGCAGACGCTGTTAGACGTATCGATTGAAACAGGGCGGAAACATCAGATCCGCCGGCATGCTGCCAGTCTCGGATTTCCTGTGATAGGTGACAGACTTTATGGTCAGCGTAAAACCAATGAAAACTTGCAGTTAAGTGCCTACTATTTAGCTTTCACCTGTCCGTTTACACAACAGCATAGAGAATTTAATTTGTTAGCTAGTTAGCCTCTTTTTTTCTGTGTGGCCATGTTTTTAAATATGCTTGGTAGATAAGCTGCTTGAGATACCGCTCTTGCAATGAACAGTGCCATTAACGCCGCCCATAAGCCATGATTTTCATAGCCTCGCAATAGATACCAGGCTGGCAGGTAACAAATAAACACGGAGAACATCATGGCGTTTCTCATTTCTTTACCAAGCGTTGCTCCTACAAACAAACCATCAAACAAATACGACCAAACAGCGAGTAATGGTGCAATAACTATCCAGATACTATACTGCTCAGCAAAAGTGGCCACAGCCGGTATATCCGTCAACATACTTATGATGTTTTGGTGGAATACGCTATAAACAAGACTGAATAAAGCAGCGACGGCTAAAGCCCATTGTCCATTCATAATAAGGCTGGCTTTCAGCATGGCTTTATCTTTGCGCCCGATAGCTTTACCCGTCATCACTTCCGTGGCATTGGCAAATCCATCTAAAACATAAGCCATAAAAGTAATAAAATTCAGTAGCACCATGTTCGCAGCCAGAACCACATCACCATGCTGAGCACCCTGATTAGTGAAAAAAGCAAAACTGAAGATCAGGCATAAGGTTCTCAGCATAAAATTGCCGTGAATGGCTAATTGATGCCGTTGTTTTACAAACTGTTGAATGGCCTGTGGGAGATGCACTGTCCGCCATTGAAAGTCTCGTTTACTCAATAGATAAATGGCAAATATCAAGCCGGTTAACTCAGCAATCACAGAGGCTAAAGCCACACCGCTGGCTTTCATTTCGAAGCCATTAACAAATAACAGGTCAAATGCAATATTGGTGAGATTAATCACAATGGCCATAGCTAACGCTGAACGCGCCGCACTATTGCCAATTAACCACCCCATAATCGCGTAGTTGAGTAATGTGGCCGGCGCGCTCCAGATTCGAACATAAAAATACTGTTCTGCCTGCGATAACACATCAGCACTGCCATCTATTAAGCTGAAAGCCATCTTCGCAATGGGCCATTGCAGCAAAAGCAATACCACAGCAATGCCTGATGCCAAAAGTGCCGATTGGATTAACACTGACTCAGTTTGCTGTTGATTTCCATGCTCACTGACTTGTGATGTCAGGCCGGTTGTCACCATCCGCAGAAAACCAAAACCCCAGAACAGGAACGTGAATATCATGCTACCCAGCGCTACAGCACCCAGGTAGATGGGCGAATTCAGGTGCCCCATGACGGCGGTATCGACCAATCCCAGAATTGGTGTTGATAAATTTGCCAGAATCATGGGGCCGGCAATGGCCCAAATTTGTTGATGTGAGAGTGTCTTTTTCAATCGTGTATCCAGAAAATAAAAAGGCCACATCAAGGTGGCCTTTGTAGCGTTTTTTTGTATCTGAGCTCAGAGAAGCGGAGCAATAACCAAACTCACTATTGCCATCACATTGATTAAAATGTTCATGGCTGGACCCGAGGTATCTTTCAGTGGATCTCCTACCGTATCACCGACTACAGCGGCTTTATGTATATCAGAACCTTTGCCGCCATGGTGACCTTTCTCTATATACTTTTTAGCATTATCCCATGCACCTCCGGCGTTAGCCATCATCAAAGCCATCATAACGCAACAGATCAGTGCGCCGGCTAACATGCCTCCCAATGCTTGAGGGCCTAAACCAAAACCAACCACAACAGGAGCTAACACCGCTAATAAACCAGGCAATACCATTTTATTCAAAGCCGCTTTAGTGGCAATATCCACACAACGTGCCGTGTCTGGTTTAGCCGTTCCCTCTAATAAGCCAGGAATTTCCTTAAACTGACGACGAATTTCGTGAATCATATCAAATGCCGCATCACCGACCGCTGTCATAGTGAGGGCGCTGACAAGAAAGGGAAATATGCCCCCCAGGAACATGCCCATCAGCACCAGCGGATTGTTGAGTAGTAATACAAAGCTGGTATCACCATGACTGATGGTTTCGATATAGGCACTGATAATGGCTAATGCCGCCAGAGCTGCGGCCCCAATGGCAAAGCCCTTACCAATAGCGGCGGTGGTATTACCTAATTCATCAAGTGAGTCAGTGATATCGCGGGTTTGTTTACCCATTTCTGCCATTTCAGCGATGCCTCCGGCATTATCGGCAACAGGACCATAGGCATCAATAGCCATGGTAATACCGACTGTTGCCAGCATGCCTACTGCTGCGATAGCGACACCATAAAGTCCTGCAACATAACTGGCAGAAAAGATAATGGCCGCGATGGTGACAACCGGTATGGCAACAGATTGCATGCCTAAAGCGAGTCCTGAAATCATTATTGTGGCAGGCCCTGTTTCACCGCTTGCTGCCAGTTTTTTTATGGGTGAACCGCCGGTGTAGTATTCGGTAACCAGGCCAATAATAATACCGCCTAAGGCACCTGATAATACCGCAACCCACAATTCACCGGCGCCACCCATCAGGCTAATCATCAACCAGGCAGTGAATATAAAAAGCACTGATGCACCAATGGTGCCGATTCTTAATGCCACACTCGGAGCTTGTTGTGAAAACAGTTTGACACTGAGAATGCCTAAGATGGAGCAAATAAGGCCTGTAGAGGCGAGGGCCAGGGGCAGAAACATCAATGTTGACTGACTGTCAGCGAGTGACTTGATAGTAACTAGTCCCATTGTTGAGGCAATGGTGATACTGGCAATGATGGCGCCGCAGTAAGATTCAAAAATATCAGACCCCATACCCGCAACATCACCGACATTGTCTCCCACGTTGTCGGCGATAACACCTGGGTTACGTGGATCATCTTCAGGTATACCGGCTTCGACCTTTCCCACTAAATCCGCCCCAACATCAGCTGATTTGGTGTAGATTCCACCACCCACTCTTGAAAATAAGGCGACCGACGAAGCACCCATGCCGAAGCCGTGAATAATATGTGTGGTTTGAGGATCATGGCCGTAGAGTAGGTAAAGAAAGCCTAACCCTAATAACCCCATGGCGGCGACGGTAAGTCCCATAATCGAACCACCGGAAAAGGCGACGGACAACGCTTGTGCTGTTCCTTGATTCTGTGCGGCGACGGCTGTTCTGACATTGGCTTTGGTTGAGGCATACATGCCAATGAAGCCTGCACAAGCAGAGCAGATAGCACCAATAAAGAAAGATAGGGCACTTGGCCAACCTAAATTCGAAAATCCCAGCGCCAAGATGCACAACAAGCAGAAAATGGCTAAGCGCGAATACTCAGCTTTCATAAACACCATCGCACCGAGATGAATTTGATCGCCTATATCAACGACCTTGCCTGTGCCTGCTGGTTTTTTGAGGATCGATATATAAAGGAGAAACGCGCAAAATAAACCGAAAACACCAAGAATGATTGGAACATAACTGAGCGATGCCATAGAATTCCCTCTCTTTTTATGAATTGTAGGTGGAACGTTTCTTATGGTTTCTTCCACTTATACTCGCCTGATATATCCAAGTAAAGTCAGAGACTTACCATTGAATCGAAATACAGAGTGACATGATGTTGGAATGGACTGCTTATCTGATTGCAGGATTGGTATCTGGCTTATTGGCCGGGTTATTTGGCATTGGTGGTGGGCTGATTATTGTGCCTATTCTGATGCTGGTGTTTGGTTGGCAAGGTATGTCATCCAATATAGCGATTCATGTGGCTATTGCCACTTCATTAATGACGATTAGTGTTACCTCTCTTTCGTCCATGCTGGCACATCATAAATTCGAAACCACTCAATGGCATTTGGTAAAGAAGCTAGCACCAAGTCTGGTTTTGGGGAGTTTTGCTGGGGCCTATATCGCTAGCTCCATGTCTAGCGATACTTTAAAGGTTTGGTTTGGTGTGTTCGCACTGTTGGTGGCTATAAAAATGTGGTTGCCACCACCTAAATCTGTCTCCTCTCAGTTTTTAGCCGCACCGAGTATTTTTTCTGCGGGTTTAGTTACGGGGATTGTCTCAGCCATGGTAGGAATTGGCGGCGGTTCGCTGGTTGTTCCTTATTTGGTCATGAGTGGACTTTCCATGCAACGAGCCGTTGGTACGGCTGCTGCCTGTGGTTTACCCATTGCGCTAAGTGGTGCAGTGGCTTATATGCTCATTGGTACACAACTGGAACAAGTGGACGGGCAATGGCAAAGTGGATTCGTTCATTGGCAAGCTTTTTTGGGCATCATTGCTACCAGCATCTGGGTTGCTCCTATTGGCGCAAAATTAGCCAAGACACTACCCAGTCAGCTTCTAAGTCGTTTATTCTCAGTGTTTCTGCTTGGGTTAGGTATGGTCTTTCTCTTTCGCTAGGCCAAGGATTTAGTCGTTTATTGCATCTTGATTTCGCGCATAAGGCCGCGCCAAGCTGGTGACGTCATCAAAGGAGACTACCTATTTATCGGTGGGAGTTTAACCTGAAGACCTTTTCTTCTATAATCAGCGACTTTGTTTATCTGCTATCTGGAGCATAACCCTATGAATCTCGACCGTGTTGGTTCAGGCAAAAATTTGCCGACAGACATCAATGTCATTATTGAAATCCCTTCACATTCTGACCCTGTCAAATATGAAGTGGATAAAGAAACTGGAGCGCTTTTTGTTGATCGTTTCATGAACACAGCGATGTTCTACCCATGCAATTATGGTTATGTTCCACACACTTTATCTGACGACGGTGACCCGGTTGATGTGCTGGTGGTCAGTCCATATGCTCTAATCAGTGGTTCAGTCGTGAGCTGTCGTCCAGTGGGCATGTTAAAAATGACAGATGAGTCTGGCGAAGATGCCAAAATCATCGCCGTACCACACGATAAAATGTACGATGATGTTAACGATATTAACGATTTACCAGAGCGTTTGTTGAACCAACTTTCGCACTTCTTTGAACATTACAAAGATCTCGAAAAAAACAAATGGGTCAAAGTTGAAGGTTGGGTAGGTAAAGCTGAAGCGGAAACTGAAATTGTAGCCAGCGTTGAGCGTTTCAAATCAGCTCCTGTTAAACCACAATTTTAAATCTGACTGATTTACAATGATTCGGCGAGCTGATTAATCAGCTCGCCGTTTTTTTATCTAGTGCGGAAACATCATGACAACACTGGTACTTCAAGGCATCACTCTCACTCGCGAACTGGCTGAACAGATCGCTCATCAATATTCAGGTCAGCTTAATTGGTACAAGCATTATGTGACGATCATTCAGGCAACAGATATTAACTCTGAAACCGTTACGCATCTTCGTCAGCAATACGACTTCGATATTAATGCATTGCCAGAGGCATTTGATCCTACAACGGCTAAATTGCTCGTTACAGATATGGACTCCACGCTGATTACCATTGAGTGCATTGATGAAATTGCTGATTTTATGAACTTAAAACCACAAGTCGCAGCGATTACCGAATCAGCCATGCGGGGCGAAATAGACTTTGAAACTTCACTTCGTCAGCGAGTGTCGTTATTAAAAGGCCTTGATGTAGCTGTACTCGAACGTGTCTATGAAGAACGTTTGCAGCTCAGTCCCGGTGCTGAGCTAATGGTCTCTACACTAAAAAAACAAGGCTATAGTTTAGCGTTAGTATCAGGTGGTTTTACTTTCTTTACTGATCGATTGCAGCAGCGTTTAGGCCTTGATTTTACTCAGGCCAATAAACTGGCTGAGAAGGATGGCAAACTGACTGGAGAGGTAGATGGTGATATCTGTGGCGCACAAACAAAAGCAGATTTCCTACTTTCATGTTGTGAAAAAATGACTATTTCCGCACAGCAAACAATAGCGGTAGGGGATGGCGCTAACGATTTATTGATGATGGCTCCGGCCGGTTTGAGTGTGGCTTATCATGCCAAGCCCAAAGTGCAGCAACAAGCGGCGACGGCGATAAATCATAATGGGTTGGATGCTATTCTCGGCTTATTGCAGCTTGAATATAACTAGCCTAAGCTTGAAATTATAAAAAGCATCCCCATCTCAACAGACATAATAAAACTCCAAAACTACGAGGATTAAATAATGGACGTAATGGACAAAATTAAACAGGCGATTGAATCAAACTCTGTGATCTTATTTATGAAAGGCACGCCTGAGTTTCCACAATGTGGTTTTTCAAGCCGCGCCTCTCAAGCTGTCTCTGCCTGTGGTGCAGAATTTGCTTACGTCAATGTATTAGCTGAGCCAGATGTACGTGAAAACTTGCATCGTTATGCAGATTGGCCAACCTTCCCACAGTTGTATATCAACGGTGAATTAGTCGGTGGCTGTGACATCATCATGGAAATGTATGAGAACGGCGACTTGAAAAAAATGATTGATGAAGTGAGCTAAAAAAGGGCATGAGTCAGGAAAATGATCACGAATGGAACAACGACAACGATTATGCCGTTGCGCCAGCCAAGCCAGACTTGAAGCAGCCGCCCAAGTATAGGGTGATTATGCTTAATGATGACTACACGCCGATGGATTTTGTGATTGAAGTCCTGGAAAACCTTTTTGGCATGGGGCGTGAGCGTGCTACACGCACCATGCTTCAAGTGCATACCGAAGGTAGTGCCTTATGTGGTATTTTTACCTATGAGATAGCTGAAGCGAAAGTCGAACAGGTCAACAGCTATTCTCAAAGCCACGGTCATCCATTGCAGTGTACGATGGAAGAGGAATGACCTAGTTCGATATCCAACCAACAAGGTGGAACGTAACATGTTAAGTAAAGAGCTCGAACAAACCCTCAGTCAGGCGTTTAATTATGCCCGCCAACGTGCTCATGAATTTCTTACCGTTGAGCATCTTCTGTTAGCGTTGCTGGAAAATGGCCAGGCATTAGCTGTGTTGAAAGCATGCGAAGTGGATATCACTGCTCTACGACAGGAATTAAGTGATTTTCTCGCTGATAATTTGCCGACACTTGCCGAAGACAGTGAACGTGAAACTCAACCGACATTGGCTTTTCAGCGTATTTTACAACGTGCCGTCATGCATGTTCAGTCTTCGGGTGGCACAGAGGTGACGGGGGCCAATGTTCTGGTATCCATCTTTTCTGAACAGCAGTCACAGGCTGTTTATCTGCTTCAGAAACAGGATGTTACTCGTCTGGATGTCGTTAATGCTATCAGTCATGGCGAAGTTGAAGATTCTGCCATGCACTCTGAGTCTGAAACCAAAGTAGATAGCGACGAGGTGTCTGATGAAGATAAAAGTCCTTTAACGCTATATGCAGAAAATCTGAATGCTGCCGCCATCAAAGGTAAGATTGATCCCCTTGTTGGACGTGCACATGAGTTAGAACGGACGCTACAAATCCTCTGTCGCCGCCGTAAAAACAATCCTCTATTCGTGGGTGAAGCTGGTGTCGGTAAAACAGCCCTTGCTGAAGGTCTGGCAAGACGGATTGTACATGGTGATGTGCCTGAAGTATTAGCTGAAACCACCATCTATTCATTAGACATGGGGGCGCTGGTCGCTGGTACAAAATATCGTGGTGATTTTGAGAAACGCTTGAAAGCCTTGCTGCGTGAATTGAAAAAACAACCACATGCGATTTTGTTTATCGATGAAATCCATACCATGATTGGTGCAGGCAGTGCGGGTAATAGCACGATGGATGCAGCGAACTTATTAAAACCACTATTAGCCAGTGGTGAACTGAAGTGTATTGGTTCGACAACCTATCAGGAATATCGCGGTATTTTTGAGCATGATCGTGCTTTGGCTCGTCGTTTCCAGAAGATTGACTTGCCTGAGCCAAGTGTCTCCGAAACCATTGAAATTCTTAAAGGGCTTAAACCTGGTCTGGAAGAACATCATAATGTTCGTTACTCCAATGCGGCTATTGAACAAGCCGCTGAGTTGGCTCATCGTCATATCAATGATCGCTTCCTGCCAGACAAAGCCATTGATGTTTTAGATGAAGTGGGCGCTGCGCAACGTATTGCGCCAAAATCAAAACGTAAAAAATTGATTGGTGTGAATGATGTGCAGGCTATTGTGGCTAAAATTGCCCGTATTCCTGCCAAAACGGTGTCCAATGCTGATAAAGATAATCTACGTAAGCTGGACGAAAACCTTAAACGCGTTATCTTCGGACAGGATGAAGCGATTTCTGCTCTGGGTTCTGCGATTAAAATGGCCCGCTCAGGATTGGGGCATCCAGAAAAACCGACAGGTGCTTTCTTGTTTGCTGGTCCAACGGGTGTGGGTAAAACCGAAGTCACTCGTCAGTTAGCTCATAATCTGGGTGTGGATCTGATTCGTTTTGATATGTCGGAATATATGGAAAGTCATACTGTTTCCAGACTGATTGGTGCACCGCCTGGTTATGTCGGTTTTGATCAGGGGGGGCTGTTAACGGATGCCATCATCAAACAACCTCACGCAGTGCTGTTGTTGGATGAAATTGAGAAAGCGCATCCAGATGTGTTTAATCTGTTACTTCAAGTGATGGATCACGGCACGCTGACTGATAACAATGGTCGTAAAGCGGATTTCCGTCACGTCGTATTAGTGATGACCAGTAATGCCGGTGCCGCTGAGATGAGTAAACCTTCCATTGGTTTCACCAAACAGGACAATTTAACTTCTGACGGTAATGAAGCCCTGAAACGAACCTTCACGCCTGAGTTCCGTAACCGTCTTGATGGCATTATTCAATTCAAACCACTGGATAAAGATGCCATTCTTCGAGTAGCTGATAAAGCGGTATTAGAGCTTGAAATGTTACTTGAAGATAAAAACGTCACTATCGAGGTGGATGATGCGGCTCGCCAATGGCTGGCTGACCATGGTTACGATGTTCAAATGGGGGCTCGTCCTATGGCCAGACTGGTTCAGGAGAAAATCAAACGACCACTGGCTGATGAATTGCTATTTGGACAACTAAGTCAGGGTGGGGGACATGTTCGTGTCACCCTAAAAGATGAAGATATTCATCTGGAAATGGACAGTGCAGCGGAGGCTGTCAAATCCTGATTGATCCGTTCAAAATAGTGAAATAAAAAAAGCCCGGTAGTGTTCACTACCGGGCTTTTTGTTTTGTACTGGTCATTACTCTATGTCAACACTTTTCTACAGAGTTATACACTTGTCTTTTTTCTGTCATGCTTTTATTAAAAAGTTCCCCTAAGCGACTGATTTTTAATGCAGGCTTTATAACTTACTGATTTTAAAAGATAAAATTATATGGTTATTTTTTAACCATTTCGAGAAGAGCCCTTGTACGAGAGGCACTTAGAGAGTAACTCCAAACTTAATCACAGAGTTATCCACAGAAAATGTGAGTAACTTTACAGTTATATGACAGCACAAAAAGGTGCTTATAACTCGATACCTTTCTGTGCTTTTATACCGGCCCGAAATGCATGTTTAACATCCTCAATACGACTCACGGTATCGGCGGCTTCTATGACACTGTCAGGAGCACCTCTGCCCGTAATAATGACATGTTGCATGTCAGGTCGTTGTGCAATGTCATTCAACACTGTTTCTGCATTGAGATATTTCATTTTTAAGACGATGTTCAATTCATCTAATAACACCACATCAATGTCTGGATCGTTGAGCATGGCTTTGCAGACTTCCCAGCCTTTTTCTGCAGATGCAATGTCTTGCTCAAGGTTTTGGGTTTCCCAGGTAAACCCATCACCGACCACATGGTAGGACACTTCTTCAGGAAAACGACGAAAAAAGGATTCTTCGCCTGTGCTGAATGCACCTTTGATAAACTGAACTACGCCGACTTTCATATTATGACCGAGCGCTCTTGCCACCATACCAAAGCCTGATGAGCTCTTACCTTTACCGTTACCCGTAATAACTAATAACAGGCCTTTGTCTTTTTCTGCTTTTTGAATTTTTTCATCGACCACACTTTTATGGCGTTGCATACGTTTTTTATGACGTTCACTTTTTTCAGTATCAGACATTGGACGTTCCTAAAACACAATTAAAAAGAATAGAAAGCTGATTTCCAGCAATTCGACCATCGCGCCGGCAGTATCACCAGTAAAGCCATCCAAACGATGCTCCATCGCGTATCGAAGTAATAAGAATACGATCAAACCCAGTAACAGCGGCGTGAAACCAAGACAGAAAAAAGCAATGAGGGTAGTGATTCCCAGCATCCACTTCACTTGATTTACAGGTAGATAGTGTTTTAATACTGCACCGATGCCGTTGGGTCTGACGTAGTCAGTCGTGAGAAATAATAAAGGCATCGCTGTTCTAGCGAGGATAATGCTCCAGATTAATGCATGAATTTGGCCTGAAGAAATAACGATTTCCAACAAGGCCAGTTTGAGTAATAAGGTTAATCCCAGGACCACCACGGCAATCGGACCGGCTGCAGGATCTTTCATAATCGCCAGCGTACGCTGTTTGCTGCCGATACCACCCAGCCAGGCATCAGCTGAGTCAGCAAGACCATCTATATGTAAACCGCCCGTCAACAATACCCAGACGGTCAGTAATAAAGCGGCGCTGAGTAAACTATAGGAAACGGGTAAAACAGATACGACAGCAGATAAAATGAATCCGATAATCAAGCCAACTAGCGGATAAAAAACTAAAGAGCGACCAAGCTGTTGTTTAGTTGCGTTCGTATAACTGACAGGAATAATGGTGAGAAATTGTAGGGCTATTTGAAACGATAACCACATTATTTGTCTCCTTTACTGATGTTGGCTTGTTCGAATGTGGCCATACCATTGTGTAACAGACAGGCTTGGCGAAGAAGGGGAACCACCACCGCTGCACCACTGCCTTCACCTAGACGCATACCTAGTTTGAGTAATGGTTCAGCGTTTAAGGCCCCTAAAACAACTTGATGGCCAGGCTCAGCGCTTTGATGACTGTATATAAACCAATCTTTGCAGCCAGCTTGTATTTTCTCTGCTATTAATGCTGCCACTGTACTGATAAAACCATCTATCAGTACCGGGATACCTTGTTTAGCACACGTCAGATAGGCACCCACCATTGCGGCGATTTCGAAACCTCCCAAGGTTTGCAATACGATTAACGCATCCTTGTCGAGCTGCGCGGTATGTTGCTCAAGTGCTCGCCGAATAACGTTTAATTTGTGTTGAACACCTTGTTGATCCAGTCCTGTGCCGGGACCGACTAAGTCTGCAGGGTCACATGCTAGTAAAACAGAGGCTAAAGCTGTGGCAGCAGTGGTATTACCAATACCCATTTCACCGGCAATGTAGATTTGCGTATTTTCAATATCACTGAATACATTATCACGGCCAATTAATAGTGCCTGCTGGCATTGCTGCTCAGTCATAGCCGAGCTCTGGCAAAAATTAGCGGTACCCGCATCGATACGTTTATCTAGTACACCTAGAATTTCTTCTAATGCTTCCACAGTACCAACATTGATCACATCGAGCTTTGCCATCAATTCCTGAGCTAATACACTGATAGCGGCACCGCCATTGGCAAAGTTTCTGATCATCGCGGCAGTGACAGACTGAGGGAAGGCTGAAACACCTTCAGCCATGACGCCATGGTCTGCAGCATAAACAGTGATATGCACATGCGTCAGGTCAGGGATTTCACTGGCTTGTAAACTCGCTATTTTGACGGCTAAGTTTTCCAGCTGACCGAGGGAACCTGGCGGTTTAGTCAACTGCTGCTGACGTGCTAATGCTTTTTGTTCATGCGTCTTATCTACCGCCTTAACAGGTTGTTTGAGCCATTCAGCGAAGTTGTTCATGCAGTTGTCCTTTTAAAATATGAGGTAAACCTGCCACGGTTAAGATAACGTTATCGCTGATTTTGGCGATACGTTGATGTAAAACACCGGCCTCATCACAATAACGACGCGTTAAGTCCCCCAGAGGCATCACGCCCATATTGGTTTCATTACTGACCATAATGATGTGTTTATCAGAGGTTTGCAGCGTATCCAAAAAAGCGGATATCTGTTCTGTTAGAAGATCGTCTTCAGCTAATAAAAGATTGGTCAGCCAAAGCGTTAAACAATCTACAAGCATGACGTCAGTTGTGGCTTTTTTTATGGCATCCGCAAGATACAGCGGCTGCTCAATGGTTGGCCAGTTGTCTGGTCTTTGCTGCTGGTGCTGTTTGATCCGCTTTGCCATTTCATCATCCTGCGCCTGCGCTGTAGCAATATAGGTGACGGATTCACTTGTGGTAGCTGCCCATTGTTCCGCTAAGCGGCTTTTACCTGATTTTGTGCCACCAAGGATTAACGTCGTTGTCATCATGCGCCCTCAAGTATCTGCATCAACTTATCCGTATCAATATGTGTAGCTACCATTTCTGCCAGTTTATTGATGTCATTTTCACGAAGTTGCCAATAATCAACAGATTCAACATTATCAAGACCTGCCCAACTCAATAACGCTTTTGCTGCTTCATCTTGTTCAAATAAACCATGCAGATAGGTGCCGATAATCTGTTTGTCATCACTGATGGCACCATCTGGACCATGTGACAGATGTACAAGAGGCGATTTCAATGCGTTTCCTGTGCTGATACCCGCATGTATCTCATAACCTGAAATAGTGACAGGCGCATTATTGATAAGTAATTGCCCCTGATTTTGTCGTAATGTTTTATGGCCAGCCAATGTTGTTTCCATATTCAATAGACCAAGACCATCACTGCTACCAGGCTGACTTTCAATGCCATTCGGGTCATGAATTAGTCTGCCCAACATTTGAAAACCACCACAGATACCCAACACTTTGCCACCATAACGACAGTGTTTCTGAATCGCTTCAGACCAGCCCTGAGTTATCAGCCAGTCCAAATCTGCTCTGACATGTTTGCTGCCAGGCAAAATAATTAGATCGGCTGCCGGAATAGGCTCGTCTGGTCCAATAAACTGTAAATTGACTTGTGGATGTAATCTAAGTGGGTCGAAATCAGTGTGATTGCTGATGCGTGGTAACACGGGAACAATAATATTGAGCTGTTTTTTCGAAGACGTGATTTGCTGCGTATTGACGGCATCTTCAGCTTCTAAATGCAGACCATGCAAATAGGGCAACACGCCTAGCACCAGTTTACCCGTTTTTTGTTCCAGCCAGTCCAGACCTGGTTGCAATAAGCTAATATCTCCGCGAAAGCGATTAATAATAAAGCCTTTAATACGTGCCTGTTCTGACTCAGATAAACACGATAATGTGCCGACCAAGTGAGCAAACACACCGCCACGATCAATATCAGCAATCAAAATGACCGGACAATCAACCGCTTCAGCAAAGCCCATATTGGCGATGTCTCGATCACGTAAATTGATCTCTGCCGGCGAACCTGCACCTTCAACCACCACCAGATCATAATTGGATTCAAGTCGGTGATGTGAGTCCAGAACGGCTTGCATCGCTATTGGCTTATAGTCATGGTAAAAGCGCGCTTCCATATTAGCGACAGCTTTACCATGGATAATGACTTGAGCACCGGAATCACTATTAGGTTTGAGTAATACCGGGTTCATATCAATATGCGGCGCCAGATGACAGGCTTGTGCTTGTACTGCCTGAGCCCGGCCAATCTCTCCTCCTTCAGCAGTCACCGCGCTATTGAGTGCCATATTTTGTGGTTTGAACGGTGCAACACGATAATTCTGCTGCACAAACCAACGACATAAGGCGGTGACCAACGTGCTTTTGCCTGCATCGGATGTGGTGCCCTGAATCATCAATGTTTTCTGTTTCATAACACTTCTCTCAGGGATTGCAGGGCTTTTTCCAGTTGCTGCCATTGCTGTTCATTGGCCGGTAAACCAAAACGCAAACTGGCAGGGGAGGTAAATAAGCGGGTCAGTACGGCTTGTTTTGCCAGATGTTCATGAATGTCGCTGGCGGCAGGATGCATCACCCATTGAAATAAATCAGTGCTGCCTGTGGGACTGAGCTTATAAGTGCTAAGCAACTGAGCTAAACGTTGAGACTGGTTTTGCAGTTGTTGAATGGTACGCTGCTGCCAGTCAGTATCCTTGAGTGCCTTTGTGGTGATAAAACGTGATGCAGTAGCAATGGGCCAGGGGCCAAGATGCTCTTCGACTTTATCCAGAATTGATTGTTCGGCGATTAAAAAGCCAACGCGACAACCTGCCAGACCAAAGAATTTGCCTATCGATCTCAGAATAAGTAGTCCGGGCATGGCCGGTAGGTTACAAAGACTTTTCTCGGGTGTTGTATCAATAAAAGCTTCATCAATGACTAGCCAGCCATCACCTTGTTGTAATTGCTGATGCCAGTTTAATAGCTGTTCTTTACTATATCGTCTGCCACTTGGATTGGTTGGGTTGATAATAATCAACACATCCGTATGGGCAATCACAGAATCAATCTCTTCATGAGCAATTGCTTGAACATCGTGCCCGGCTTTTTGCCAACTATAGGCATGCTCTGCATAGCAAGGGTCTATCACTTTTACTCTGCATGGCCCACGTAACTGTGGTAAAAACTGTATAGCCGCCTGACTGCCGGGAAGGGCGATTAAAGATGGATTACCGTAATACTCTGCTGCCGAGTTGAGTAAATCATCATCTTGATCTGGTAAACGGGTCCAGACAGATTCGGGTAATGCCGGAATGGGCCAGCCATTGGGATTGATCCCGGTGGATAAATCCAGCCAATGCTGGTGGGCGATACCATATTTTTTAATGTAGTGATTGAGTTTGCCACCATGCTCAAGCATAGCTGATACCTGTAATGATAGTGATGACGGCTATCCACAACAACAGACTATCCGTGACTAGATGTAAGGCCCGAGGAATATCATCTGCATTGGCTTCGCGATTTAAGCCAAGCGTTGGACGATCGTGCCAAACACCGTGATAACGTGCCTGGCCACCCAGCTCTATTTCCAGCGCTCCGGCACCTGCCGCCATCACCGGGCCAGCATTGGGACTATCCCATCGTTTAGCTTGCTGTCTCCAGCAATGTAGTCCAGAGCGGACATTGCCTACCAGTGCATAACTGAGCGCCGTTAATCGTGCCGGAATATAATTCATTAGGTCGTCAATACGCGCGGCAGCACGACCGAAATAGAGATAACGGTCAGTTTTATATCCCCACATAGCATCCAATGTATTACTCAGTCGGTAAATAACGACACCGGGAAGGCCCGCCACAATAAACCAGAACAAAGCTGAAAAAATGGCATCGGCGCCATTTTCTAATACCGATTCGATACTGGCTTTAGGAATATGTAATGTTTCTCTGTCACGGCTGACGATGTAACTGGTCAAGGTTTTTGCTTGTTCAATATCGCCTTGTTTTAATGAAGTGATAATCGGTGTCACATGATCGTATAAGCTACGATGACCAATACAGAGGTAGAGTACGATAACGCTGAATATCAGGTTAAGTGATGGAATGTCACTGATACAATAGGCGATAAAAGCAAAAGGGGCGACCAGCACTAACCAGCCTAGCAGTCCTTTAATAAACTGCTTTTTAATGCCGTCATTAGCGTTGTACAGTCTGTTTTCAATGTGTTTGGTGAGTTGACCAAAACCCACAAGCGGGTGACGACGTGTTGGTTCACCGAGTAACCAATCAAGCAATAAAGCAAGAATAATAAACAGTAAGGTCATAAACTGGCCGGTTTATCCCAGTGGTTTTCATATAAAACAGAGTCAAGTTCAATGCCCTGGCGCCAGTTTTCCATTTGTAGCATCGGCTCTGGATAAAACTCATTAACATGACCCAGGCACAGAATGGCGACAGGGGAGGCACCTGAAGGCAGCTTGAGTAAGTCTGCCAATGCTTCTGGTTCAAAAATAGATACCCAGCCCATACCCAGACCTTCGACTCTGGCGGCCAGCCACATGTTCTGAATGGCACAGGAAACAGAGGCCAAATCCATATTCGGCATGGTTCTCCTGCCAAAGATATGTTCTTCACGTTTATCGCATAGGGCGACAACCAGGATTTCAGCACAATTATCCATGCCCTCGACTTTTAAACGCATAAACTCATCTTCACGTTCGTTCATCGCTTTGGCCGTTTCTATGCGTTCTTTTTCGACCAGGGCTTTTATCTTTTCACGAATAATGGAATCAGTAATTCGAATAATTCGCCAGGGTTGCATCAGACCAACGCTTGGGGCTTGGTGTGCGGCCATTAATAAACGTTTTAGCTGTTCCGGTGCAACAGGATCAGGTCGAAAGTGACGCATATCCCGGCGCTCGGCTATTGCCCTGTAAACCGCTTCTTGTTCTGCTCTTGAAAATTGATGAGGGGAATCACTCATGGTGATAACCACGCTGCAATAAGATGAGGGTTAGAGTAAAAGTAAAAATGGATATAGCTGGCGGTCAGACGCTCTTGTTGATACACAGCTTCATTGACTGATTTGCCATTAGGACACTGTCCGCTTATTTCAGATACTAATTCTGTGCTGAGTGAAGAATGATGATAAGTGTGACCTCTAATCGCTTGATTCTCAACGGTCACTTCCTGCAAACCAAGCGCGGTTAATCTGGCCTGGAGTTTCGCCTTAGCCGGCAAAATACCACACATTGTGGCGGTAACATCTCTCTTGTCTGTCAGCGTCTCGCAAAGGTATAACATGCCACCACATTCCGCGAGGATAGGTTTATTTGCCTCGTAATGTTGCTGAATAGCTTGTTGCATCGGTGTATTGGCACTTAATGCGGCCAAATGTAACTCCGGATATCCACCGGGTAAATAGAGACTATCGGTATCAGGTAGCTCGGTATCATTGAGTGGAGAGAAAAAAACAAGCTCAGCACCTAAAGCCTTCAGACAATCCAGGTTCGCCTGATAGAGAAAAGAGAAAGCGGCATCTTTGGCTATGCCAATCTTCAAACCCTGTAGTAACGGTGGAAGTCGCGGAGTATCAATAAGCGGAAAATCGATATTTGGCAAAGACACTGAATCATCAAAATCAAAAGCCTCAAGAGTATGGCTTAAACGTTGTTCTAAATCTGTAATTTCACCGGCTTGTTGTAAGCCTAAATATCGACTGGGTAAGGCATGTTCAGTTTGTCGGTACAAGGTAGCAAGGCAGGGAAGTGTTGGAGGCAGGGCATTTTTGAGCATATCGGCATGACGTTCACTGCCGGCTTTATTCGCTATAACCGCTGCCACCTGTGTATCTTGCCGATAGTGATCCAAACCTACTGCAATCGCCGCGAAGGTTTGTGCCATGGCACTGGCATCGATAACGGCGAGAATGGGTATACCAAAAGCTGCTGCCAGATCAGCTGTAGAAGGTTCGCCATCAAACAGTCCCATCACACCTTCAATCAGGATAATGTCAGCCTGTGCAGCGGCTTCAGCGAGTAGTTGCTGACTATGTTGTTTGCCAACCATCCAAAGATCAAGTTGATAAACAGGGTGACCTGACGCCTGCTCTAAAACCATGGGGTCCAGAAAATCTGGACCCACTTTGAAGACTCGAACGTGTTTGTTTTGCTGCCTGTAATGTCTTGCTAGTACAGCCGTAACCGTCGTTTTACCCTGACCAGATGCGGGTGCAGCAATGACTACAGCAGCGCATGACTGCGACTGCATTTATTAACTACTTTTGATCAGCTTGATGTGTGGTTTTGGTGAAGTACATAGACACATGGCAAATCATGGCCACCACCAGATAAAAACTCATCACCGCCAGGTTTTTAGGGAAGTATTGAATAAAGCGTTGTGTGTATTCAGTGAATGTTGGATCAGGATAACGACCAGAGAAGAAGTAAAAACCACCACCACTAAATAATGTGGCTGCAGTGGCGGCTACTAATACACTGCCAACAAGAGGCAATAAGGTGGCAGCATTAAATTGGTATTTCGATGCATACCAGCGTCCAGCCATCCATAAGCTGCCATAAGCAGGAATGAGAAAACCGTAAGCAGGAGACATACAGAAACTAGTGCTCAATTGACCACCACCCAACAACACACTGGCGATATCGAGACCAGCCGCCATCGCTAAAAACACGGGAAACCAGGCTGCTGAACTGAGGTAAAGACCTGCTAAGAAAAAGATAGCCCATGATGCACTGGGTAATGCATCGACAGAAGCAAAATGATGACCTCGGGTCATAAACATTAAAAGCGCTAAGAGACCAGCAATAATTAGTTGCTGAGAACGAGATAAGGTCATGATGTGATTCTCCAGTGTGCCCACCCGCACACAATAGGTTTGAATTTGCCAACAGGCACGTTTTATTTTCAGGCCGGTCTCCGGACTCATGAGTGTAGCCTGATAAACACCTTCCCATACAGCACTGTACAGTGGCATTAGGTTTATCTGATCTCACTTACCGTTGCGGGGGCAGTGTCGGCATTATCTATTGATGCACCGACTTCCCGTTTACTCGCGATTGCAACACCTGAAACTCGCGATAGAATAAGGATTAATACGATATATTGTCAATTTGGCGTGAAGAATAAACTCTCAACTTTAATATAAGAGGATGGCGTAGGTTTGACGTATGGATGCGCAGCCATTACTATGCGCGGCTCTTCAGGTGCTCTGTTTAGGCAGAGTTAAACGGGAAGTTGGTGACAAATCCAACACTGCCCCCGCAACGGTAAGCGTTGAAAAGCACATCATTAAGCCACTGCGAATCTCGTGGGAAGGCGATGTGTCAGGCATAGCCACAACGTAAGTCCGGAGACCGGCCTGAGGTTTCATAACAACACCATAGTGTTGTGACCCTTTTAACCTTGGATCGCGGGTGAGCGTATCCTCAGGAGACAATTATGACCTTGTTTTCAAAGGCGTTGCCTTTGCGTGCTTGCACGCGCCTTTCAGCATTTACGCTGATTTCTTCTTTACTTTCTTTACCTGCCATCGCCAGTGATGAGCTCAATTCCATTACCGTCACAGCGAATCGTATGCCTACGGAAAATGCGTTGGCGCCGACCACGGTGATCACAGAAGCTGATATTGAAAAACTTCAGATTCAAGATTTGGCTACACTTCTGTCACGTTTTCCCGGTATTGACATGACTCAGAATGGTGGTTTGGGTAAAGCAAGTGGTATTTCAATCCGCGGAACAAACTCTGATCACGTGCTTGTTTTAGTTGATGGCGTTAAATGGTATTCAGCCACATCTGGTTCGTCAGCATTACAAGATTTTCCTGTTAGCCAAATTGAACGTATTGAAATTGTCCGCGGGCCTCGAGCCGGGCTTTATGGTTCTGAAGCCATAGGTGGTGTGATCCAAATCTTCACTAAAAGCGGTTCAATTAGTAAACCTACGCCAAATTTTATGCTTTCTGCAGGTACCAAAAATACTCTCAGAAGCCAAGCTGGCGTAAGTGGTGGAAACGAAACGACCAAATATAATCTTAGCTATAGTTACGATACAACCAATGGTATCAATGCTAGAGAAGATCGTAACCCTGATCATGACGGCTACCGTAATCAAAGCGTATCGTTAAAAGTCAATCAACAGTGGATAGAAAACTGGTCAACGGATGTTAACCTGCTTCGTTCAAATGCACGTAATCACTATGATGGATTTAGTGTAAATAAAAATTACGTCACAGATACTGTTCAACAAATTCTTGGACTCAATAACAATATCTCAGTAAACGATACGTGGTCTATGAGTTTTGACCTTTCTGAGTCGCGTGATCGTTCTCAAAATTATGTCGATGATGAGATAACCACAAATTACAATACTCGCCATCGTTATGCCGGGTGGATAAATCATCTTAGATTAAATGCTCAGCATCAATTCAATATTGGTTTAGAGTATGAGAATGACAAGATTGATAGTTCTGATACTTATGTCTCCGATTCTCGTGACAATAAAGCTGTCTTTGCTAGCTGGGAAGCTGAGATTGAGAAAAACAGCTGGCTACTAAGTGCTCGTCATGACGATAATGAATCATTCGGCCATGAAACAACAGGAACAGCTGATTATGGTTACCAGTTGAGTGAGCAGTTAAAGTTAACCGCCAATGCCGGAACCGGCTTCAAGACTCCGACATTTAACGACCTATACTATCCATTGGATAGTTTTGGTTATGAAGGTAATCCTGATCTGAAGCCAGAAAAGTCGACCTCATATGGTATAGGAGTGGAAGGCACGCCAACTTGGGGCCACTGGGCAGTCAATACCTATAAAAATAAGATTAGAAACCTGATCGTTTGGGATACATCACCTTCTAATGTCGATGTGGCTGAGATCAAAGGTGTTGAGTTTGAAGTCACAACAAGCTTTGCAGATTGGCAAGTGTCGGCAGATGCTTCATTTTTACAACCAGAGGATGACAAAACAGGGAATGTTTTGCCCAGAAGAGCAAAACGTTTAGCTAATCTTCACCTGGATCGTAATTGGGGTGACTGGTCTACAGGCGCAAGCTGGAAGTTAAGAGGGCATAGCTATGATGATGCCGATAATGATGAACGCCTTGGTGGTTACGGACTGTTAGATTTACGTGTTGCTTATAAAGTCGATCCGGACTGGACTGTCAGGTTAACGGGCCAAAATATGTTAAACAAGGACTATCAAACAGTCGAAGACTATTACAGCCTTGGGCGTACCGTGATGGTCTCGGTCAGTTACCAACCATAAAACATTATCGTTCCACAAAAATACCCGAACTTGTTTCGGGTATTTTTTTGTCTGAAACTCTGGATTCATCTGGTCAGTAGCCTGCTAAAAATATAGAATTGTCACATCTTTTTTATGTTGAACTCCCATGACAGATAAATATGACAATAAAGGTTTTGCCACCAAAGCCGTTCGAGTTGGTCACAAAAGAACAGCCGAATCTGAACAGTCTGAACCTATATTCCCAACGTCCAGCTTTGTCTTCGAAAGTGCAGAGCAAGCTGCAGCACGATTTGGTGGTGATGAGCCGGGTAATATCTATTCTCGTTTTACTAATCCCACCGTTCGCACATTTGAACAGCGTTTAGCTGCTTTGGAAGGTGGTGAGTCCTGTGTTGCTACTTCATCTGGCATGTCGGCGATTTTATCGACAATGATGGCCTTATTATCAGCCGGTGATCATATCGTTTCGTCGATGAGTATTTTCGGCACTACACGCGTGTTGTTTGATAAATATTTATCCAAGTTTGGTATCAGCACCAGCTATGTGAAGCTGATTGATTTAGATGACTGGAAAGCCGCTATTACGCCAGAAACAAAAATGCTGTTTTTAGAAACGCCTTCTAATCCAATGAATGAAATTGCAGATTTGGAAGCGCTTTCTGAGCTTGCCAAGGCCAATGATTGTTTATTGGTTGTCGATAACTGTTTCTGCACGCCGGCATTACAGCGACCGTTGGAGTTTGGCGCTGATATCGTTGTGCATTCAGCCACAAAATACATCGATGGCCAGGGCCGTTGTATTGGTGGTGCGGTGGTTGGCGATGCTAAACGTGTTGGTGAAGACGTATATGGTTTCTTGCGTACAGCAGGACCGACGATGAGTCCATTCAATGCCTGGACCTTCCTCAAAGGTCTGGAAACATTGGATCTCAGAATGAAAGCCCATTCTGCGTCAGCACTTGAGGTAGCAAGCTGGCTGGAGTCGCAACCTTTAGTAAGCCATGTTTTTTATTCAGGCTTACCATCGCATCGACAGCACGAATTAGCTAAGAGACAGCAGTCAGCATTTGGTGGCATTATTGCTTTTGAAATCAAAGGCGGTAAGAAGGATGCATGGTCTCTCATTAACGCTTTGGAGTGGCTGTCTATCACCGCGAACTTAGGTGATAGCAAAACGACCATCACGCATCCTGCAACAACAACACATGGACGACTAACTGAAGAAGCGCGTACTGTAGCCGGTATCACCGATGGAATGTTACGACTCTCTATCGGCCTTGAAAGTGTGGATGATATTAAAGCGGATTTAGCCCGCGGCTTTGCTGCTATTAAATAACGGCACAAAACCTGCATGGCTCTGCCTAGATTGGAGTGGCTGTCAAAAAAATGTCTTTAAAAAGCCTAAAGACAGAAGCTGACAGCATAATGAACAAGGTAGATTGCTATGTTAGATTTCTTAAAGATCGCATTGCCATTAGCTTTGTTGGTGAGCATGCCAACAAAGCTTGCACAAGCGGCTGAAACACCCAGTAGTGATGTTCGTGTTGTGATAGATGTCTCGGGCAGCATGAAAAAGAATGACCCCAAAAACCTGCGAGCACCTGCGCTGAGAATGTTAGTCGGGCTTATGCCAGATGACGCAAACTCTGGGGTTTGGACCTTTGCTAAGATGGTCAATATGCTGGTGCCATGGCAAAAAGTTGATGATGACTGGCGACAGAAAGCGATTGAAAAATCCTCAAAAATTCACTCCCTTGGTCTCTATACTAATATCGAGCTAGCCTTAGAAAAAGCCACAAAAACAGGCATAAAAAACGATCCTAAACAACGTCAAAGCTTGATTTTATTGTCTGATGGTTTTGTTGATTTACAACCAGGACAAAAAGCTAGCGAAGCCTCTCGCCAGCGCATCCTCAATGCGATTGTGCCTAGACTAAAAGCGGCGAATCTCGCCGTTCACACAATTGCCCTGTCAGATAATGCCGATCATGAACTGCTGAAAGCTATCTCAATGGAAACAGATGGCTGGTATCAACAAGCCAATACGGCTGATGATTTGCAACGTATTTTCCTTCATATGTTCGAAAAAGCCACCCAGCCAGACACTGTTCCTCTCGCTGATAATCAGTTCAAAATCGATAGCAGTGTCAATGAAATGACAGTGCTGGCTTTTCGAAAAGCAGGATCAGCAGAAACACAACTTAAAACACCTGACGGTAGAACCCTCACCGAGTTGGATCAATCAGATAAATTGCGTTGGTTACATGAAGATAGTTTTGATCTGATTACCATTGAAAACCCGGCGACGGGCGAGTGGCGAATTGATGCTCAGCTTGATCCGGATAACAGGGTAATGGTTGTCACGGATATGAAACTGGAAACCAGTGATTTACCTAATAATGTGCTGAAAGGGGAAAAGTTCGATTTTCACGCGACATTAACTGATCACGGAAAACACATTACACGAAACGATTTTCTGGAGTTGGTTGACGGCTCACTCAAACAACATTCTGAGCTGGAAGAAAAGCAGTTGTCGATGACATTGGACCCACAAAAAAGTCAGTTTAATGCCAAATTGGGTGAAGAGTTCACCGCTGGACGTCAAGATGTGATTGTCACCTTGAAAAGTGCGACGTTTGAACGTCAGAGACGCCAAAGTATCAATGTGATAGCAGCGCCTTACTATGTTGATTCGGAACGTCTACCTGGTGATAGTCGAAGTCATCGTATACAGGTTCAGGTTGAACCAACCCTAATAAAACCAGATTCTTTGTCGATAAAAGCATTATTAAGAGAAGAAAATGGTAGCGAGTGGCCATACGAGATGCAGAAAACGGATACGAACAATTGGCAGCTGACATTAACTGAACTCACGAAAGATGCCGATTACGAATTATCGCTTCAGTTACGCGGTGAAACGCCTGAAGGACGTCCGGTTTTTTTACAGGCTGAGCCTATCACGTTGAAAGATGAATTAGCGCTTGAACCAGCTGCTGAATTATTTGATGAAGAACTTGCTCCCATTCTGGAACCGATTACAGGTGAAGATGCAGCTGACGTCGATATTATGCCCTTGGATGATGACTTGATGCTAAGCGAGGATAATGAAGAATCAGGTATCTCAATATCTGATAACACAAAACTTCTGATAGGTAATGCCATTATCTTAGCTCTACTGATAGCTGGCGTTATCTGGTGGCGAAGACAGAATGCAGCAACCGCAGCGGTGGGAGATATGCTTTGATAAATCTAACCGACCCAATGCTCGAGTTCCTGGCGTATGAACTGGCTCTGATTTTTGCTGTTATTGCTGGCATTTTATTAATAAGTAATCGAAAAAAAAGGCGGAAAGTTCATAATGCCGGCACCAACGCCGTAAAAAAAATTAAGCGGGACCAGATATCGAGAGAGCAAAATCTCAGTCAGGTTTTACATGAAAAATACGCCCTAAGTGATGAAGCGCTCAAAGCGGAAGTAAACGACTTTCTTGAGCGTGAACGTCGCATACAAAAAAGTCTTATCAAAACCTATATAGAACAGGATGATAAAGCGTTTTTAGCTATTCCTGGCCTGGTTGAGCAAGCCGTTGATGCGGCATTGAACATCGAGCCTGTTGGTTCACACGCTAAGTCACAACAATCTGAAGAAACGGCACCATCCGCAGATGATTTACAGCAACAGATTGATCACGCGGCACAAACGATGGAACGTTTACTGAGTCAGTATCAACAACTCACAGGGACTTCAATGGCTGCGGCGGCTCTGCTTCCAACTGAGGAAGAGGATGTTGAGATTGATGAGACTGTGACTGAAGAGGAAATGCCAGCAGAAGTTGACGAGGTACCTGAACCACAGGAAGAGCAAGCCTTTGGTGATGGCGATGAGATAAATCAGGTATTCGATGATCAGGCTGAGGTTCCATCACCCTCACCTGAGACAGGTGTCAGTGAGCCAACCGAGCCAGAAGACGCAGCTGATACTGACACCCCTGATGCTGAAATACCTGCTAACAACGACTCATCTCCAGAAGAAGAGCCCATCTTATCTAATGAAGAACTGGATGCGTTATTAGACGGGGACGATTTTTCACTGGAAGATGAAAACGCAAGTGTTTCTGACCCAGACAATACAAACGAGACTAGAGAGACAGAGATTCGCAACGAGCCAGTTGATGTCGTTGAAATCAATGGTATTGCTGATGAAGCTGATTCAGTCCAACAGGAAGAGCTCACCGATGAAGAGCTTCAACGCTTTACCGAAGTCACAGATGAGATTGAAATTCCGGGGGCTGTGGATGATATTTTGTCATCACTGCAAGACACCGAAGAGAAGCAGCAAACATCAGTTGAGACAGATTCAGATACTGAAATCGACAACGAAGATATTGATGCCCTATTAGCACAACAAGATACTATTGCAGAGCCAGAGCCAGAGCCAG
>NZ_DBNG01000006.1:0-215563 GCF_002299105.1 Methylophaga sp. UBA678 | reverse complement strand
GGAGGCAAAATCCCTAGGACCCCTAATACAAATTTTGGTGATTGGCGTGATCATTTATCCCATCTTTTATATATGGGAGACGGAGCATATTGATAATTTCTGTCGTGAAATCAAACCAGGCATGACAGATGTAAGACTGATGGAAGTTGCTGATGAATATCATCTCAAGCTGAGCGGTTTGGAAGAAGGATATGTAGAGGAAGGGCATTGGTTGGCCGAAGTTAGAGCCAAGTCGACCTTTTCTGATTACCGTTGTGCGATTAGCGGTATAGCCAATAAAGTCGCTAATGCCAGAATCATCGATGAAGAATAGACACCTTATCAAAGAGATAAGGTGTCTATTAGTGTTTTATGCACCAACGTAGTTAATCAGAATACCAGCAGCCACGGCTGAGCCGATGACACCGGCAACGTTCGGTCCCATTGCGTGCATTAACAAAAAGTTATGCGGATCAGATTCCAAGCCAAGCTTATTCGATACACGTGCTGCCATAGGTACAGCAGAAACACCCGCTGAACCAATCAGTGGGTTGATAGGTTCTTTAATCAGCTTGTTTAACACTTTTGCCATGATGACACCTGATGCCGTACCAATAGCAAACGCGCCCATGCCCAGAACCAAAATCCCTAGAGTTTGTAAATCCAGGAATTTATCAGCACTTAATTTCGAGCCTACAGCTAATCCTAAAAAGATGGTGACTGTATTAATCAGCGAGTTTTGAGTCGTATTACTTAAACGATCCACTACCGCACATTCTTTCATTAAGTTACCAAAACAGAACATGCCGAGTAATGGCGCTGCATCGGGTAGTAAAAAGGCGACAAGAATCAGTAATAACAATGGGAAGACGATTTTCTCACGTTGTGAAACGTGACGCTGTTGTACCATTTTTATTTTGCGTTCAGCCTCGGTAGTCAGCGCACGCATGATGGGGGGTTGAATTAATGGCACTAATGCCATGTATGAATATGACGCTACGGCAATAGCACCCAATAAGTCTGGGGCAAGCTTACTCGCCACATAAATAGACGTCGGTCCATCTGCACCACCAATGATACCAATCGCTGCTGCGTCAGCCAGACTAAAGTCAAAAATACCAAAATGAGCTAAAACTACAGCGCCCATCAATGTCGCAAAAATACCAAACTGAGCGGCGGCCCCGAGAAACAGCGTTTTGGGGTTGGCAAGCAATGGACCAAAGTCCGTCATGGCACCGACACCCATAAATATAATTAGTGGGAAGGCACCACTTTCAATACCGACACTATAGAAAATATGCAAAATACCATTGGCTTCTGCCAAACCTGCACCTGGAATATTGGCTAACACACCACCAAAACCAATAGGTACCAGTAATAACGGCTCGAAGTTTTTCTTGATGGCCAAATACAGCAGCAACATACCAATAAGAATCATGACGCCTTGGCCTGGTGTCATTTGGTTAAAACCTGTTACTTGCCAGAGATGAAGTAGTTTATCCATGATATCCCCCAATTAAGCGATAGTGGCCAGCTGATCACCGACTTTGACGGAATCACCTTGTTTAACAAAAATGGACGATACCGTCCCGGACTTGGAAGCCACAATTTGTGTTTCCATTTTCATCGCTTCGAGAATTAATAGGGTGTCACCTTCGTTGACTTGTTGACCTACGCTGACTTCGATTTTCCAGATATTGCCTGACAGCGGCGCTTCAACGGGATCACCTTCGCCTGCGGGTGTGCTCTGAGTCGGTGCAGGTGATGAGGATTCAACATGACTGATATCACCCCCTTCATTCACCTGAACGACGTAGCTTTGGCCATTGACTTTAATGGTATAAGTTTCTTGTTCCTGACTTGCAGAACGGTTGGCTGATGGTGTGTTATCGATAACAGGAACAGGTTCAAATGCGTCTGGGTTGTGACGGTTTTTAAGAAATTTAAGACCAATTTGTGGAAACAGGGCATACGTTAAAACATCATCGACTTGGTGTTCGCCTTCTGCCAGGTCAATTTGTTCTTCATCGGCGACAGCAAGGAGTTCGGTGGTGAGTTTTTCCATCTCTGCTTCAATGAGATCAGCAGGACGACAACTGATAGGCTCGGCGCCTTCCAGAACGCGATCTTGCAGCTCCTTATTGAATGCCGCTGGCGCTGCACCATATTCACCTTTCAAAATGCCGGCGGTTTCTGCTGCAATTGTCTTATAACGTTCGCCAGTCAGCACATTGATAACGGCCTGTGTACCGACAATTTGTGAGGTAGGCGTAACTAGAGGAATAAAGCCTAAGTCTTCACGAACACGTGGAATTTCTTTTAAAACTGCATCCATTTTATCTAACGCATTTTGCTCACGCAGCTGACTTTCCATATTTGTCAACATACCGCCTGGCACCTGAGCGACCAAAATACGTGAGTCTACACCACGTAATGAGCCTTCAAATTGAGCGTATTTTTTTCTCACATCACGGAAGTAGGCGGCAACTTCTTCAAGGAGTTCGATATTAAGACCCGTATCGCGATCCGTATCCTCAAAAATCGACACCACAGATTCCGTTGCCGAGTGACCGTAGGTCATCGACATCGATGAAATGGCCGAATCAACATTATCGATACCGGCTTCCACACACTTCATAATAGTGGCAGTTGATAAGCCAGTGGTGGCATGCGATTGCATGTGAATTGGGATATCAATAGTTTGCTTAAGGCTTTGAACTAATTCATAAGCTACATAAGGCTTAAGCAAACCAGCCATATCTTTAATACATAAAGAGTGGGCACCCATGTCTTCAATACGCTTAGCCATATCCAACCACAAATTCAGATCATGAACAGGACTGATTGTGTAAGCGATAGTGCCTTGAGCGTGGCGGTCGTTTTCCAGCACGGCTTTGATGGCTGTTTCCAGATTACGCGGATCGTTCATAGCATCAAACACACGGAAGACATCAACACCATTGATCGCGGCTCTTTCGACAAACTTTCTGACGACATCATCTGCATAGTGACGATAGCCTAATAAATTCTGACCACGTAGCAGCATTTGCTGACGAGTATTAGGCATGGCTTCTTTCAGTGAACGAATGCGATGCCAAGGATCTTCACCAAGATAACGAATGCAGGCATCAAATGTGGCACCACCCCAGCTTTCTACTGACCAGAAGCCGATTTGGTCAAGCTTATCAGCGATGGGTAACATATCATCGAGTCTAAGACGTGTTGCAAAGAGTGATTGGTGGGCATCACGTAAAACGACATCTGTGATGCCTAGAGGTTTTTTTACTTCGGTCATATTCATGGCCTTTTAATTGGTTCGAAATAGCCTAAATCTGGAGTTATTTGTGGCGTGAACGAAATTTGTGTACTGCCGCTGAGAGCACAGTAATGAGGTTTTTGTCATCATTAGCATGTTGGGATTGATTCATCGCCGGACTGATGACGGCCGTAGGTGAGGAAATACCTTCTTCGGGTAAGACACCTACATTTTTTTCGTAACTGGTGATAATGCGTGACATGATGGTGGTGGCAAACACCAGCAAAGTCAGAAATATAAAGACGAAGCTCATGCCGATAAGCATCAGGTTTAAACCTTCTGTCATTAAGTTTGATGTTGTCATTATTATGGTCTCTCTCCATTGGTTTTCTTAGGTCATTAAATCAATGACTTACAAAAAAGCAGCCGGCAATTATACCATTGTTGAACCTCGAACGAATCACTGAGCCGGAACTCCTTATTTTTAAAAGAGTAATAGTAAAAAATACGATTCTGTTGTAACCGCAATCGATTCAGAATGCGTATGATATTTTCCTATCTGACAAAACCCTGCCAAACTAACTGTAAACGATAGCAAGCTACAAAAGGACACGTATGACACCTGATGAGTCTGACTTCTGGTTTTTGCCACTGGGAGGAACCGGCGAAATAGGCATGAACCTGAATCTTTATGGCCATGATGGCCGTTGGTTAATGGTGGACTGTGGGGTGACGTTTGAGGCAAAAACAGATATTGACGGTGAACCAGTAGAGGGTGCTCAAGCCCATGTGCAGATGGCTGATCCACAGTTTATTGTCGATCGGAAAGAACAACTGGATGCTCTGGTCATCACCCATGCTCATGAAGACCACATCGGTGCTGTTCCTTATTTGTGGGAACGATTTCGTTGTCCTATCTACACCACAGCTTATACGGCAGAAATTCTGCGCAGAAAACTGGCTGAAGCCGGGTTAATCAAAAAAGTGAAAGTCCATGTGGTTGAGGCACATGCATCAAGACAAATAGGGGTCTTTAATGTGCAGTGGATCCAGCTAACACATTCCATTCCTGATCCGTTTGCTTTATTGATCACCACACCTGTTGGTAAAGCGTTTCATACCGCTGACTGGAAGCTTGATTCCGCACCGGTGGTGGGCGAACCCTATAAAGAAGAAGATTATGCGCGGCTGGGTGAGCTGGAAGTTGATGCGATGGTGTGTGACTCAACTAATGCCAATGTACCAGGGTGGTCGACATCTGAAGCAACGTTATACAAAGGCCTGAAACATCATGTCGAACAGGCAAAAGGGAGGGTTGTAATCACCTGCTTTGGCAGTAATATTGCGCGTTTACGTACGGTGGCGGATATAGCCAAAGAAACGGGCAGACATCTCGGCTTATTAGGTCGCTCGTTATTAAACACGTATTCTGCTGCCAAACGTGTGGGTCTATGGAATGGCATTGAAACCTTTGTCGACCCGCATCATTTAGGTTTTCTGCCGCGAGATACCGTTCTATTAGTTGCAACGGGAAGTCAGGGTGAACCTAGAACGGCGCTAAACCGACTCAGTCAGAACAGTTTCCGTGATATTGAATTAGAAGCTGGGGATACGGTTATTTTCAGTTCCAAAGTGATTCCTGGTAATGAATTACCAATTGAAGCTTTAATTGAACGTCTCAAAGCCATGCAGGTGGATGTGATTACAGTGGATAACAGCCGACTGGAAATTCATGCTTCAGGTCATCCTGCTATGGAAGAATTGAAAGCCATGTATCGCTGGGTTAAACCTGCTTGTGCTATTCCTGTTCATGGTGAGTTTCAACACCTTAGAGCGAATGCCAGGCTGGCAAAGTCAGTTGGAGTGCCCGAGCAGCTTGAAGGGAAAAATGGTGATTTATATTATATTGCCCCTGTCAAAGGAATACGACGCGGAGCGGTAAAAACAGGCCGTTTGGGGCTTGTTCAGGATAAACTGAAAAAATTGTTTTAAAAATGCATTAAGGATTAAACGGTTTTGAGATGATCGAAGAAATCAGACGATTTATTCGTCACCCCAGTAGCGTACCGATTCAGGTTAAACGCGGCGACGAGAAAAAACAGGTGCCATTGAAAGATGTCAGCAAGGGTGGCCTATGTTTTCGTTCACAAGTGTCGCTAGCTACAGGCAATGTCGTTGAAGTAAATATTCTTACCCCAAAACCCACTTTTACTGCAAAAGGCATAGTGACTTGGTGTAAGCCGGAAGGAGATGAGTACCTAGTAGGTATTTCATTTCAGAATAAAGCCGTCCGGTATGCACTCAGGATGGTCGAACAAATTTGTTATATCGAAGATTATAAAAAACGCATTAAAGTTAAAACAGGGCGTCAACTGACAAGTGATGAGGCGGCACAGGAATGGATTCAAAAATATGCAGCGGATTTTCCACCTATAACTGATTAGTGCGGCTAGGCTTTTGCTTCAAACCTGTGTGCTCTACGGTCTGAAGAAACACGACGTTCTATAAATGGTTTTTGATTACGCTTTCTACGGTCATAACGTTGGCGACGATCCGTATCTTTGGCGAGTTTCGTTTCCTGTGTGGCAGGACGAGCGGGTTCAACCTGGGATGGTGGACTGATAGTGATCATCGCATTGTGATAAAGCTTAGGTATCTCGTTCATGGTGTTGATAAGTCAATTTATATACTTAATTATCGGAATAGTTTGAAAAAGCTTTAGATATTATTTGCCATCAGTAAAGTGCATATTGAATTGTCCATCACTGATTCGCTGTTTATTCTCAACAGGGTATTGGTAAAGATAGGTCCAAGCCGTTGATATTTTGAGCGTGCTATTTAACGGCTGAATGTGTACCCGTTGACGTTGATATTCATGTGGTTCAGGAAAAGCTGAAGAACATTCTTCATAATCATCGAGCTGATTCAGTAGCCAGCCAGCCGAAGACAATTGATATAAATCACCGTATACGATGTCGTGTTCATTATTAGATAAAATGGCACCAGGATAATAGTCAATGAGATAGAGTTGTGCTTGCAAGGTGGCACGACAGATGAACTCGCTGTGTTCTGCAAGTAACTTTGCCATGGGATGATGTGTATCTTTCATCAATGTGCCGTATACGAATAACAGTTCACTTTGTTCGGTCATTACTTTAAAAATACTCTTTATTTATATGAAAAATATAACAAATAGGTGTTAAGTTGAGCAGTCAGTTAAAGGTCGGTCTTGCTTTGGGTAGCGGCGCTGCACGTGGTTGGGCGCATATTGGTATTATCAAACAACTAGACAAACTTGGCATCACTCCAGACATTGTAACGGGTACGTCAATAGGCGCTTTGGTTGGGGCTGCTTATGTCGCTAACAATCTCGACAAACTGAATGACTGGGTGTTGCAATTGGATAAATTAAAAACGGCTCAATACTTTGCCATTAACCGGTCTCTGCAAGGTTTTGTAAACAAAAACCGTCTGCGTACATTTCTTAATGAATATGTGGTGGAACAGGAGCTTGAGATAGATAATATGCAGAGCCGTTTTGCTACGGTTGCAACAGATTTGTATAGTGGCCGCGAAATATGGAATACACGTGGCAATATGATGGATGCAGTATGGTCTTCCATGTCTTTACCTGGCTTGTTTCCGGCAATAAAGCATAATAATCGATGGTTGATTGATGGAGGGCTCGTTAATCCTGTGCCGGTGTCTTTATGCCGAGCCATGGGCGCGGATGTGGTGATTGCTGTGAACCTCAATAGTGGCATTGTGGGCAAACATTTCAGAACAGATATTGATGAAGTCGAGCCATCAATAGCATCAGAACCACCAAAGACTTGGACTGGAAAAGTCAGTCATATGGTGACGGACTACACTAATAATTTATTTCCTAAACGTCGCGAACAAAAAGAAGAAGCGCCTGCTTTATTAGATGCCATTGCCGCATCGATTAATATCACACAGGACAGAATTACCCGCAGCCGAATGGCCGGTGATCCACCCGAAATTATTTTAAATCCTCGCCTTTCTCATATCGGTATTCTGGAGTTTTATCGTGCAGATGAAGCCATCAAAGAAGGGATCGCCTGTGTTAAGCGTCAGCAAACCGAGCTGAGTTATTATCTCTCAATGGATAAGTAATTACAGACACGGACTATCCCAGTCTTTTAGCTGGCTAAAATATTCTTGTAAAAAATCAATCAGAATCCTGACGCGGTGTGATAAAAAACGTGTCTGTGGGTAGATGGCATAAATACCAATATCTTTCTGAACAAGTGCCTTATCGAGAACAGTGATCAACTTGCCCGATTTGAGTGCAGAAAATGCAATAAAATCAGGGCTCAAAATTAACCCTTTACCGTCTATACAGACATCCCGTAGATATTCGCCATTATTTGAAGACAGCACTGTAGGCAAGTTAACAGACATCACCTCACCTTGATGGTCCAGTAATGACCAACTGCTACTGACATGTGAATATTGTAGCTTCACGTGCCCGTACAACAAGTCTTCAGTTTGTTCAGGTAAGCCATTTTGAGCAAAGTAATCAGGACTGCCGCAGATATAAAGGCGGGTAGAGGCCAGTTTACGGGCGATCATACTTGAGTCAGTGAGATTAGATATGCGTATGGCCAAATCTAAACCTTCGGCAACTAAATCCTGATGTCTGTCACTGAAATCAATATCAAAAATGATGTCTGGATGCATTTGATTAAACTCGCGTAAAGCTGGACTCAAGTGCAGCAAACCAAAGCTAATGGGGGCAGACAATCTGATACGACCAGATAATGAGGTTTGCTCACTACCTAACGCATGCTCAACCTCATAAATATCATCGAGAATACGAACACAGTGTTGATAATAACTTCGACCGGCATCAGTGAGCGTTTGTTTACGTGTTGTTCTTTTGAGCAAGCTGATACCCAGTCGTCTTTCTAAATCGGTTAACCGTTTGCTGATAGCCGATTTCACCGTATTCATTTGCTCAGCTGCTTTCGTAATACTGCCAGCTTCCACTACCCGCACAAAACACTGCATTTCTTCTAACTGACTCATCTCTATTGTTCTCTATTTGGTAACAATAAGTTCATTAATACACTGTTTTATAAAAATATGGAAACGATAAACTGTGAACCATCTTAACAACACAACAAAAAGGAAAAATGACATGAATGCAGTCACAGGATTATCAACAGTCACAGGTCGGTTTTTATTGAGCTTAATGTTCATATCAGCCGGCATTGGAAAACTTGGTGCAGGTTATGAAGCGACACAAGGCTATATGAGCATGATGGGCGTCCCTACATCACTGCTGCCAGTGGTGATTGCCACTGAAATTCTTGGTGGCTTAGCTATCTTAGTTGGTTTTAAAACACGTATTGCTGCGTTTTTGCTAGCAGGTTTCACGCTGATAGCGGCAGCTATTTTCCATAATAATTTTGCTGATCAAATGCAGAGTATTTTGTTTATGAAAGATTTAGCCATTGCCGGTGGTTTGTTGTTACTGGTGGCTAATGGTGCGGGTAATTTGGCTATCGACAATATTAAATAATGTTATCGAAAACAGGAGAATAAACATGAATAACACCATTTTACATATCAATAGTAGTGAACGTATTCAGGACTCTGTGACACGCCAAGTCTCTGCTGAACTCGTCTCGCAATTACAAAAGCAGTCTGGGCTAGCTATCAAATCTCGTGATCTAGTGAAGGGTATTCCATTTATTAATGAAGATTGGATTCATGCCAATTTTACCGACCCCGAGCAACGTACTGAGCAAAACAAACAAGCGTTAAAAATTTCTGATCAATTAGTAGAAGAATTGCAGGCTGCCGAGATTCTGGTGATTGCATCGCCCATCTACAATTTTAGTGTGCCAGCCGTATTAAAAGCCTGGATTGACCAAGTGGCCAGAGCAAGAGTGACATTTCGTTACACTGAAAATGGTCCGGAAGGTTTGCTAAAAGCGAAAAAAGCGTATTTAGTCATGGCTTCAGGTGGTGTGCCTTTGGGGAGCGAAGTGGATTACGCTTCTACTTACCTGAAGCAGGTCATGAATTTTCTGGGTATTCATGATGTCACTGTGGTAGATGCTGGCAGCCTGATTCAGGACACAGAAATATTGACTCAAAAAGTTGCTGATCTCGTCAGCTAATATTTATCAGGAGAATGTGATGACTCAGACAAGGGAATTAAGACAAATCATCAACGGAGACCGGGTCTCAGATGGTGCAGGAGTACAGCTCACTCGTATTATCGGCTCCCCACAGCTTAATATGCTTGACCCTTTTCTGATGTTCGATGCCTTTGGTTCCGATAAACCTCAGGACTATATTGCTGGCTTCCCGCCACACCCCCACCGTGGTTTTGAGACAGTGACCTACATGTTAGAAGGTCGTATGCGTCATGAAGACAGTGCGGGTAATGCCGGTGTCATTGAAACGGGGGGCGTGCAATGGATGACAGCAGGTAAAGGCATTATCCACTCCGAAATGCCAGAGCAGAAAGAAGGACGCTTAGCCGGATTCCAGTTGTGGGTGAACTTGCCTGCAACAGAAAAAATGAGTGAGCCCAGGTATCAGGAGTTTGATGCTGAACAGATTCCGGTCGCCAGATTCGATAATGGCACCGAAATCAAGGTCATTGCTGGTCAGACTGATAGTGGTGTGAATGGTGTGATTAATAACCCGTTTATTAATCCACTTTATCTGCATGTGTTTTTACCTGCAGATGTCACGTTTGAACAGACAGTGAAGGAAACAGACAACACGTTTCTGTATTTGATGAAAGGTCAATTACAGATCGGCGATAAACAGCGACCACTTAATGCTGGCCAACTCGCCGTATTGGAGACCGGATCAAAAGTCCGTGTCAACAGTGAACGTGATACGGAGTTTGTGCTCGTATCTGGACAGCCTTTGAAGGAACCTATCGCCAGAGGCGGTCCATTTGTGATGAACACGCGGGAACAGATTGAACAAGCCTTTGATGATTATCGTCATGGCCGTTTCACTTAAGTTTTGTTTATTTTGCTAAGAAAAAGCCACTGATTCGTCAGTGGCTTTTTTGTTTAAGTATTTTTTAAGTTGCAGGGATTAATCTTGGCCGAAATTAATTTGGTTGAGGTTTATCATGCGTCGTGCGATTTCTTCTCAGTATCTAGTATTACTGTTCTCAGTGCTCTTGATGCTTGCTTATAACAATGGTTTATGGAATGGCATCATTCAGGCCAATCAATTAATCACCCAACATAATCTATTGTTTTTAGGCTCATGCGCCATCTTTATGACGGCGTTGTTTAATCTGATATTTAATTTAGTGTCATCCCGATACCTGATAAAACCGATATTGATTTTCATTGTGTTGTGTTCTGCCGCCGCCAGCTATTTTATGGATAGCTACGGTGTGCATATCGATAGCTCGATGATTCAAAACGTGCTAGAAACCGATACAGCAGAAACAAAGGAATTATTGAGTAAAGATTTTATTATTCATTTCTTGCTATGGGGTGTTTTGCCAGCATTTTTGATAGCTAAAGTACGGATTGCTCACGTCCGCTGGACCAAACAGGTATTGATGAGCTCGTTTTCTATCACCATGAGTATTTTAGCCATGGGGTTGGTGGCTGCTTTTTTTTATCAGGACTACGCTTCAACATTCCGAAATCACCGGGATTTACGTTATTTAATCAATCCCACAAGCTATATCTATGCGGTCACTAAAATTGCCAAACAGCAATTTGCAGAGGCGGATAAACCATTAATCCCTATTTCACAAAATGCCGCACTTGGCAGCTTAGCGCATGAGAAAAAGCGTCGTACAGTGACCGTGATGGTCGTCGGTGAAACGGCGAGAGCAGAATCATTTCACCTGAATGGTTATGAACGTGAGACAACACCAGAGTTAGAGAAAACGAATAGTCTGTATTTTAATAATGCCTCGTCTTGTGGCACAGCGACGGCGACTTCAGTGCCATGTATGTTCTCACCATTTTCTCGTGATGATTATGATGATGAAAAAGGCCATGGTTATGAAAGTGTGCTGGATGCTATTTCTGCTGCCGGTATGAAGGTCAGCTGGCTGGATAATAACAGCGGCTGTAAAGGCGTGTGTGATCGTGTAGAACACCAGAAAGTGACTGACGTTAATCTGACAGATTTATGTCCTGATGGTGAATGCTATGACGAAGTATTATTGACTAATCTAAAAGCCTTGGTGGCTAAGTCAGATGATGACCAGTTGATTGTTTTACATCAGAAGGGTAGTCACGGACCTGCTTATTTCAAACGTGTGCCGTCTGCATTTGAGAAATTTAAACCAATCTGCAAAACCGCTGAACTACAGAAATGTTCAAATGAAGAACTAAGAAATGCCTATGACAACACGATTTTATACACTGATCATGTGTTAGCTCAATTGATTCAGTATCTGGATGATTTATCTTCACAATCCACTGATACTGCTATGATTTATGTCTCAGACCATGGCGAGTCTTTAGGTGAACATAATCTGTATTTACACGGTACACCTTATTTCGCTGCACCCAGCCAGCAAACCCATGTACCTATGGTGGTGTGGTTGTCAGAAAACTATAAACGAGACTATCACATCGACCCAGTATGTATGAAAAATGAAACCGGCAAAGCGGTCAGCCACGACAATATTTTCCATTCATTATTAGGGATGAACAATGTCTTACTGCCAGGTAAATACGATCTAGATTTAGATATCTTTGCCAGCTGTCAGCATAGCTAAATCTATGCTGCATCATTTAGTACGTTTATGGGGGCTGTATTTTGTTCTGATGAGCATGATTGCCATCACAGAACTGGATAAATTAGTTGCCACCATCTGGTATCAGCTTGAAGGTGGTCAATGGCAATTGAAGCATTTTTGGCTGACGCAAACGTGGTTACATGATGGTGGTCATGACCTGGCCGTCATTTTGTTCATTGCTGTATTACTAAGTTATGGGATGAGTGTTGGGAACCGTTATTTTTCACGCTATCGTCATGCTTTAGCGTATCTCAGTATCAGTATTCCTGTATCGACACTCATGGTAAGTGCTATAAAAAGGCTGACTCAGGTGGATTGTCCCTGGTCTGTAGTGGAATTTGGTGGCGAACGACCCTATCAGTTTTGGTTGCATAGTATATGGTCGCCACTGCAAGGTGCAGATCATTGCTTTCCTGCTGGGCATGCCAGTTCGGCCTATATGTTTTTTGGCTTGTATTTTGTCAGCACGCAGCTTTTTCCTCAGCATGCTAAAAAAGTGTTGTATGGCGTCATCTCTTTTGGCGTTATCTTCGGTATCGCCCAACAATTACGTGGCGCCCATTACATCAGTCATGACATCACCTCGGCATTTATCTGCTGGACAGTATCCTGCTTGTTATGGAAGTTCTGGCCTGTTAAGGAACTGAAACCAGGTCATTTTGATCAATAGATTGATCTCTGTCATTTCAGTTATTTCGCTATTGTGTATTATTGGGGTAATGTTTACGCCAATCCTTCTTCAATAACAAAGACAACACATGCTGCGACTACGAAATTTGATTTTATTACTGATAGTGGTTGCCGTCGCTGCGGCCAGCTATTACTGGAAGTCTGAACAAGAGTTGAGTTTACCTACTGGCTTTGCTGCTGGAAATAGCCGAATTGAAGCGACCGAAGTTGATGTGGCGACAAAAACGGCGGGGAAAGTTGAGCATATTCAGGTGAATGAAGGTGACTGGGTAAAGCAAGGTCAGGTGCTAGCCGTCATGGATACCGAGCAAGCTGAGGCGAATCTGGCAGTCGCTAATGCGAATCTGAATAAAGCGAATGAATCTAAAAAATACGCACAGGCTATTCTGGCACAGCGGCGCAGTGAAGTGACCCTGGCAAAAAAAGAGCTTGAACGGACTCAGGTTTTGGTCAAAAAAGGTCACCTGAGTCAGGAAGTGATGGATCAGAAAGAAACACAAAAAGCGACGGCTCAAGCCGCCATGCAAGCTGCATCGGTACAAGTTGCCGAAGCTCAAGCAGCAATTGAAGCAGCTAAGGCCGAGGTGACAAAAGCACAAGTAGTGATTGCTGACAGCCAACTCACCACACCTCGTAACGGTCGAGTGCTTTATCGCTTGGCTGAACCGGGTGAAGTTCTGCCTGCTGGTGGTAAAGTCATTACGCTGATTGATGTCAGTGATGTTTATATGTATCTGTTTTTACCCACAGACCAAGCAGGACAAACCCGTGTAGGGGCAGAAGTCAGAATTGTCCTGGATGCTTATCCCAATGTATCTATTCCGGCTCATGTGTCTTTTGTCGCACCACAAGCGCAGTTTACCCCCAAGTCTGTTGAGACAGAGGAAGAACGTGAAAAGCTGATGTTTCGGGTGAAAGTCAAAATTGAAGAAGACATTCTAAGGAAATATGCAGAGCAGGTGAAAACCGGCGTTCCCGGTGTGGCGTATGTCAAGCTGGATGACAATGCACAGTGGCCAGAAAAAGTGCCACCTCTCGCCACTTACTAACACCTTATGTCAGCCGATATAGTCGTTAGTCTTGATAATGTCAGTCATCGATATGGTGAGACACAGGCATTGGCATCGATGTCAGTTGATATCCCAGCTGGTCAACGCGTTGGGTTTATTGGGCCTGATGGTGTTGGCAAGTCCACATTACTAGGACTTATTGCGGGAGTAAAAAAGATACAAAGCGGGCAATGTCAGGTCTTAGCTGCTGATATGGCTGATAATCGCGAGCGTCATGCTATTTGCTCAAGAATCGCTTACATGCCACAAGGTCTGGGTAAAAATCTTTATATGACCTTGTCTGTGCATGAAAATCTGATTTTCTTTGCTCGTCTGTTTAATTTAGCCCCTCATGAACGTGAGGCACGTATCACGCTTTTATTAAAAAGCACGGGATTGAATGAGTTTCGTGATCGACCTGCTGGTCAATTATCTGGCGGCATGAAACAGAAACTGGGTTTATGTTGCGCGTTGATTCATAACCCGGATTTATTAATTCTGGATGAGCCTACCACGGGTGTTGATCCGCTATCTCGCCGTCAATTCTGGACATTGATTGATCGTATTCGTGCCCAGCGACCACAGATGAGTGTCTTGATCGCCACAGCTTATATGGATGAAGCGGCTAATTTTGATTTTTTGGTTGCGATGGATGAGGGGCAAGTACTCGGTACTGGCAGTCCTGCCGAACTTATCAAACACACCGGACAAAGTAATCTCGACGAGGCATTCATCGCTCTGTTACCTGAGAATAAGCGGCAGGGCCATAAAACAATCACTGTTCCGCCACGACAAGAGTCTGAGAAGATCGCGATTTCAGCCAAAGACTTATCAAAGACCTTTGGTGATTTTACGGCGGTTAATCAGGTCAGTTTTGAAATAGAGCGTGGTGAGATTTTCGGGTTCCTGGGTTCAAATGGTTGTGGTAAGACCACGACCATGAAAATGTTAACAGGCTTATTGCCGACCAGTTCTGGTGAAGCACGCTTGTTTGGTGAAGTTGTCGATGCTAAAGATATCGCTATACGCCAACGTGTTGGTTTTATGTCACAAGGCTTTTCTCTGTATGAAGAGCTGACGGTCATACAAAACCTGGTATTACATGCCAGGTTGTTTGATTTGGCAAAAGCTTACCAACAACAACGTATTGATAAGTTGCTGAACGATTTTGACCTTAAACGTTATCAGGCTCATGTCGCTAAGGATCTACCATTAGGCATCCGTCAACGTTTATCACTGGCCGTTGCGATCATTCATGAACCCGAAATTCTCATTCTCGATGAGCCCACATCTGGTGTTGATCCGATTGCACGTGATGAGTTTTGGCAGATATTGATTAGCTTGTCACGAGAGCAGGGTGTGACCATCTTTGTCTCAACTCATTTTATGAATGAAGCCCAGCGCTGTGACCGAATATCGCTCATGCATGCGGGAACGGTACTTGCCACGGATTCACCCGACGCACTGTGTAAGAGCAAGGGGGGCGATAATCTTGAAGATGCGTTTATTGCCTACTTGACAGAGCAGCAAGTTGAAGAGAGTGATGATAGCGAGTTGTTATCCGATAAAGCGATGTCTAGCCAACAAGATAAAATCCATCATGGTGGTTTTTCATTAACACGATTACTCGCCTATAGTCTGCGTGAGGCTTTAGAAATTACACGCGATCCGGTGCGTTTGGTCTTTGCTTTTTTAGGGACGGTGATTCTGCTTTTTGTGTTGGGATATGGAATCAGCCTTGATGTGGAAGATATTCCCTTTGCGGTGATGGATCGGGATCAGTCTCCTGAGAGCCGAGATTACATTCAAAGCCTGGCGGGCTCGCGCTATTTTGAAGAAAAAAAGCCACTCTATAGTGACACTGACATGGATGAACGCATGCGAAGTGGTGAACTGGGTGTGGCTATCGAAATACCGCCTGACTATGGCAAAGATATGCGTCATGGTAAGCAGCCCAGTGTGGGTGTTTGGGTTGATGGTTCGATGCCATATCGTGCTGAAACGATCAAAGGCTATATGCAGGGCTTTCATCTCAGCTATTTGTCAGAACTCAGTATCAGAGAGTCAGGTATTCAGGTAACCCCTAGCTATCAGTTAGTGTCGAGGTATCGCTACAACCCTCAGGTTGAGAGTCTGATTTCAATGGTGCCTGGTGTGATGCCCATTTTATTGTTGATGATTACCTCAATGCTCACCGCCTTGTCGATTGTCAGAGAAAAAGAATTGGGATCCATCACTAATTTCTACGCCACGCCGGTCAATAGACTTGAGTTTTTATTAGGTAAACAATTGCCATACATCATTATTGGCATGATGAACTTTCTGATGTTGATGTGGCTGGTCTATATGGTCTTTGATGTGCCCTTAACGGGTAGTTTTTGGGCCTTACTGGTGGGGACTTTTCTTTATATTATTGTGGCTACTTGCATGGGGCAGTTTATCTCTGCCTTTACCAAAACCCAGATAGCAGCCATCTTTCTGGCCATGATTAGCAGTATTGTGCCTTGTGTGAATTACGCAGGACTTATCAATCCGATTAACTCTCTTGAAGGCGCTGGCTATGTCATAGGGCATATGTATCCGGCCTCTTATTATTTGTTGATATGTCGTGGCGCGTTTACCAAAGGATTGGGTTTTGAGGAATTAACAGCTTTTTATTGGCCTATGATCATGGCTATTGTCGTCATCATGTGTCTGAGTTTTGTATTACTCAAGAAACAGGATCGCTGAATGAGTAGTATGAAAAATATTGTCAATCTTGGCGTAAAAGAGTTACGGACATTGGTGCAGGACCCCGTAATGGTGATGGTCATTTTGATCGCTTTTACATTGATGGTCTACTCAGCAGGCAAAAGCGTCTCAACAGAACTCCAGAACACACCCATTGCCATCGTAGATGAGGATCAATCACCGATATCTATCAATATTGCAGAGGCGTTCTATGAACCGCATTTTAAACCGGCAGAACAGATATCGCTCGCACAGATGAATCAATCTCTTGATACAGGAATGTATACCTTTGTATTAGATATTCCCCCTGATTTTCAAAAAGATTTATTAGCTGGTCGCCAGCCTGAAATTCAGCTGGCTATAGATGCCACCATGATGAGTCAGGCGTTTATTGGCGCTGGTTATATTAGTGAAATCATTGATAGAGAAGTGCAACATTTGCTGAAAACTTCTAACACAGCATCGTCAACAGCTGTGCAACAAATTATTCGCATGCGATTTAATCCCAATCTGAATAGTGCTTGGTTTAGTGGTGTGATGGAGCTGATCAATATGATCACTTTACTGTCAGTCATTCTGACAGGTGCTGCATTAATTCGTGAACGTGAACACGGCACGCTGGAGCATCTCTTAGTGATGCCCATTACACCTTTTCAAATTATGATCGCCAAGATTTGGTCGATGGGACTGGTGGTGCTAATCACCAGTACCTTTTCACTATATGTGGTTATTCAGGGCTGGCTGAATATGACTATTGCGGGTTCTATTGCGTTATTTCAGCTGGGCACTGCTTGCTTTTTATTCTCGACCACATCGTTAGGGATTTTATTAGGCACACTGGCTCGTAGTATGCCCCAGCTCGGTCTCTTATTGCTGTTATTGATATTGCCTTTACAAATGTTATCGGGCGGCATGACACCTTTTGATAGTATGCCCGACATTGTTCAACATATTATGCAGTTCGCTCCGACCTCACATTTTGTCAGTACCAGTCAGGCTGTGCTTTACCGGGGCGCTGATTTTGCCATTATCTGGCCGGATTTATTGGCTAACTTAATGATAGGTAGTGTCTTTTTTTTGATGGCACTGTTCTTATTCAGAAAAAGCCTGGCAACGGTATAAGCCCTGCTGTTAGTGACATGTAATGGACAAGTTTTTCAAGGTACTTCAGTATGTGTAGGTGTAGCGCATTGAGTTTGAGTCAAGGCCATAAAATTAAGTCTTAAAAAGATAAGGTTGTGAAGCTAAGTTGTTTTCTGTGGGGCGCAAATACTAACAGAACTCAGTAACAAGCCATAACCAAAGTAAGGAGGGGATAGACCATGAATTTAGAAGAGAAAATCTGCCAAAGCTGTACAGAAGACAATAATTTGGATTTTGACTTTACCATGGCCTTTCAACCTATCATTAATTGCAGCAATGAGACGATTTATGGGTATGAGGCTCTAGTCCGAGGTATCAATAACGAGTCGGCATATTCTGTAATCTCTCGAGTCAATGATAGTAATCGTTATCTTTTTGACCAGCTCTGCCGGGTGAAAGCTATCTCGCTGGCATCAAAATTAAATATTACTTCCATGCTGAGCATTAATTTTCTGCCCAACGCGGTTTATGTACCTGAACGGTGTATTCGCACCACCTTCGAAGCGGCAAAACAATATGATTTTCCCACAGAGAGAATCATGTTTGAGTTTACAGAAGTGGAAAAAATAGATGATACAGAACATGTCAAACGTATCGTTGATTATTATCAGTCGCTAGGGTTCAAGACTGCAGTGGATGATTTTGGTTCTGGCTACTCTGGTCTCAATCTGCTTGCTGACTTCCAAACAGATATCATTAAACTCGACATGGCGCTCATCAGAAATATTGATTCGAATAAGGTACGTCAAGCTATTATCAAGAACTGTATAACCATGTTCGATGAGTTGAATATTACAACCTTGGCGGAAGGCATTGAAACCTATGAAGAATATGCCTGGTTACGAGATGCCGGAATTGAACTCATGCAGGGATATTATTTTGCCAAACCTGGTTTTGAAAGCTTACCTGAAATAGATCATGGGCATTACCGACAGGCCAGCCAATGATTCATGAGCGGGCTGTATTCAACAACAGTATATGTTCGCTAAACACAGGCATGAACGATAGCTTACATAGAGTACGGTCTCACAAGCTCTCAACATAAAAAACGCATGATAATTAAGAGAACTCATTACGATGATTAACTGGTTAGCCAATCTTGGTGATGTCACCCATGCTGTACAGTTGGCATTGACACCAGCTTTCCTTCTTACCGGCATGGCCGGTATTCTCAATGTAATGGCGAACCGGCTCGCGCGTATCATAGACCGAGCAAGAGTGTTAACCGATAAAATGACCTCAGGGAAGGAACTGTCTGAGCCTTGTCGAGAAGAAATAGCCGTATTGGGTTTACGCCGAAGAGCCGCCAGTAATGCTATTACCATGTGTGTGTTGTCTGCTTTGTTAATCTGCTCCGTTGTCTCAGTGATGTTTTTAGAAGCCCTGCTTGATTTCAATTTACGTTGGATGATAGGCGCGTTATTTATGGGCTCGACGATGGCCTTGGTTATTGGTCTGGCTTTTTTTTTGCGAGAAGTGCATTTAGCCACACGCAATAGTTATAAGATGATTCCATCAATGCAAAATAAAAAGCATTGATAAAACTGGGGTACTAACTAAGGTGGATACAGACAAGCAAAGTCTACTCCTTATGGTTTCAACTCCATTCTAATTAACATTGATTTATTGATAAGACTTGGCATCACTATGGAACAGGACGCAGTGGGATTAACGGACACGATCAGCATATTGTCGGCACAGATGAGGGAACTATGGGAGGCCACGATAAGGGTGATGCCTTCTTTTATTATTGGTCTACTGGTCTTTCTTATCTTCTTTTTACTGGCAAAGCCATTTTCTGCTCTGCTGGTGCATCCCATTGCTTATATCAGTAGCAGTAATCTGGTTCAGAACGTGATCAGGCGCATTATCAGTCTATTTATTATCTTAGTCGGCTTGTATATCTTTCTGAATATTGTTGGCTTAACGCAGGCCGCACTCGCCATTGTCAGTGGTACTGGTTTGCTGGGTATTATCATTGGTTTTGCGTTCAGAGATATCGCCGAAAATTTCATTTCAAGTTTGCTGCTGAGTGTTCAACGACCCTTTTTAATTGGTGATGTCATCGAAGTACAAGGGTTGAAAGGCGTTGTAAATAAGGTGACGGCCCGTGGCACAACCTTGGTTGATTTCGATGGCAATCATATTCAAATACCCAATGCGACCATCTATAAAAATGTGATTAAAAACTTCTCGGCGAATCCCTGGGTAAGAGGCAGTTTTATTATAGGCATTGCCTATGATGCCAGCATCCAGCAATCCAGGCAGACCATTTTGTCGGTATTAAATGAACAAAATGAAGTGCTAAAAGATCCTGAACCACAGGTGCTGATTGACTCATTAGGCTCATCCACGATTAATATCGTGATTAATTTTTGGGTCGATGGCCACCAATATGCCTTAAATAAGGTGGCTTCAGTGCTGATGCACAAAACCGTACGAAAATTGGAAGCGGCAGGTATCAATATGCCGGATGATGCTAGAGAGGTCATCTTTCCTCAAGGATTGCCTGTTGTGCAAACGGGGCAGCCACAAGCAGTGATGTCAGAGCCGTCTAGTACAAAATCTCTACATACTGACAATGCTGATGTGAGTACACAAGAACTGGCCAGTGATACACAAGATATTATTGAGCAGGCAAAAAATGCACGTGATCCTGAGGAAGGAAAAAATATTATCTAAACAGAGTTATCTCTGAATTCGTTATTGTTTTAGACTCAGGCAAACATTACTAACAGGAGCCCAGAATGGGGCAGGCAACATCACCAGATTCAACTTTCTGGCAGCGATTACATCATAAAATTGACCATCTTTATCATGGCTCAAGCACCGGTGCCCGACGATTTCGTTGGGGCTTATTAGCATTTGATGCCATTACCATCCTGTATTTCTTATTAGCCTCTTTTTATCATCATATTGATGATTTTCATGTGCTTGAAGAGGCGATTGGTGTTATCTACTTGCTGGAGTTATTGGCCAGATTATATATCTGTAAATCAAAACTACGTTATCTCATTCACCCGGTTGGACTGGCCGATATTATTGTTATTATTTCCCTGCTGGCACCATCTTTGGCCGAGAATTTTAGTTTCTTACGAGTGATCCGTACGCTGCGATTACTACGCTCTTACCACATGCTGAAAAATCTTCGTAAACAGTCACGTTTCGTGCGAATGCATGAAGATGTGTTGTTCAGTATCGTCAATCTATTTGTGTTTATCTTTGTGATTACTGCCATTGTTTATGTGAGTCAGGTACACATCAACGACGATATTAATGATTATATCGATGCACTTTATTTCACTATAGCCACACTCACGACGACCGGGTTTGGTGATATAACGCTGGTGGGACATGATGGACATATTCTGGCGGTTCTCATCATGATCTTTGGTATCTCATTATTTTTAAGGCTCATTCAGACTATTTTTCGTCCAGGCAAAGTACGTTATGAATGTCCATCATGCGGCTTAAACCGTCATGATCATGATGCGATTCACTGTAAACATTGCGGTGAAGTCATCCATATCACCACAGAAGGAGAGTACTAAACATCACGGTTGTCATATGATTTCAGATGGCTACGAAGCGAAGTATATCGATACTTGACGACGTGTATATTGGGCTCGGACATCGTTGTCGTGTTCTTGCCTGCTTGTAGATTAACTTCAATCTTGCCTTTCTCATTATGTTGCTGTCATGATTTAATAGGATTGCCCCAAGGATGTGGGCAATTGAAAATGATTAAGGAAAATAAAATGAACAAATTTCTTCTAGGAAGCATTATTCTTCTCATCTCTGGCTGCCTGACCTTATCAGGTGAATACCAAGCCTTTGTTTTTGATGCCGATGGCAAGCAGCTCAATCAAAACTTAATTCTTAGAGCGAGTGGTTCTGGAATTTATTCCCTACGAAATTCCGTCTGCAACGCTTATCCTGGGGCAACAATTACCATTATCGATGTAGAAACAGGGGAAGAGTTAGAAAGTGAAAGTCCCTATCAGTGTTAGGTATCTAATCACCTACGCCAAATGGGTCATGCCATGATGCAGGTGTTATTTGTACATGGCATGGGCCGCTCCCCCTTATCTGGCTGGCCAATGCTGCGCCGCTTCAGACAGCATGGAATACGAACACAATCATTCAGTTACTGTGTGTCAAGACAATCCTTTGCGTCGATTCAGTCTCGACTGGAAAAGCGTATCGAAGCTATAGCCAGTGACGGTGAATATATTCTGATCGGGCATTCATTAGGTGGTGTGTTACTTAGGGCTGCTCTGGCAAATATGGACGACTCAGTCAAAGCACCCAAACAGCTTTTTCTGCTCGGCTCGCCTGTTAAAAAATCCAGATTAGCCGTTTATTTCCGCCGATATTGGATGTTTCGTTTCTTAACACAAGACTGCGGTGAGCTATTAGCCTCGAGTGAACGGATGCTGGATATTCCTGCGAGTGATTGCCCAGCAACGGCTGTTGTTGGCGTAAAAGGCATCAATGGGAAAAGCAGTCCGTTTAGAGATGAGTTAAATGATGGGGTGGTGTCTTTGTCTGAAGTCAGTGCGGATTGGATTCAAGACCAGATTCAGTTGCCTGTAATCCATAGTTTCTTACCTTCCAGTAAGCGAGTATCCAGTGTTATCTTGTCCAGGATTGTTTGATTCTATGCTTTAGCAAGGCTCTGGAGTTTATCCAGAGCCTATGTTGTCATTTAACGATGGTATTCACCTGCTCGTTCTGGCTGGTATAGGATTTCATCGACGTGCACGCGAATGGTTTGACCATCACGACCTGGCCAATCAATTTCATCACCCTCAACTAAGCCCAGCATGGCGCTGCCAGCAGGCGCCAGTATCGATATCGTCTTGCCATCTGTTGTCATGTCTTTTGGATAGACCAGCGTCAGGCAAAAAGTTTGATCTGAGGAAGATACCGAAAATTTAACGGTGGAGTTCATCGTTACCACATTAGGTGGGATTGCCGTAGGTTCAACAATGTCGGCGCGATCCAGTTCTGCTTCCAGATAGGATGTTCGTTCAGCTTCGACAGGCGTTAACCCATCCAAAATATGTTCTAAACGGTGTAAGTCTAGCTCTGAAACAATAATATTCGGTTGTGATACATTCATTTAATAACCTCTCAACATTAAGATGTAGCTGTACTGCGACAACGTGTTATAAATAAAAAATGGAAATAAAAAGGCGCGAACATCTCACTGTTCTGAACGATATCATGCCATAAAGTCTGAGGACTTATAAGCCTTATTCTGGCTTTATCTGGAGTATGAAAATTAGCCTGGAATACATATTCTAACGTGCTGTTAATCAATGTTATTTCTGCCTGATTCGGACCGAGGTGAAAAGCACTAATCCTTAATTTATGGGCGTGAAACATGATTTTCTGCTGAAGTGGCGGCAAAGTGCTTAGTCATTCGATAAATCAGTAGCTAACTCACTGCGATTACGCCCGTTCATTTTTCCTTGATAAAGTGCAAGATCGGCTGCTTTAATAATGTCGTCGATATGTTGATGAGGTAACTGGGTGGAAGCAATACCGATGGTGACGGTGAGTGGCTGATCAAGCTCATCCAAATTAAGATCTGATACAACATGTCTTAGTTTTTCTGCGAGAGTGAAAGCGGCTTTATGTGATGTGTCAGGTAATAACAGGATAAATTCTTCACCGCCAAATCGAGCTAAAACATCTGTTTGACGAATATGGTGCTTTAAACAATCGGCGACGTATTTCAAACAAGTGTCACCGATATCATGGCCATAGCGGTCGTTGATGCTTTTAAAAAAATCAATATCAATGAGTAAGATACTGAGAACTGCATGCTGCCGTTTTGCCTCAGCAAGACTGGCTTTAAGCTTGATGTCGAAGCCGCGACGATTAAGGAGTGAGGTTAAAGGATCCTGCTGAGCCAGTTGTTCAAGTTCGTTTGTCAGTGCTCGGTATCTGTTTTGAAAGAAAAGACCAAAATAGGTACTGACAAGGACGCTCATTGCCAACCAAAAACCTCGAGAAATAGACTTACTCTGGTTGTAGGCTTCACCAGTCAAATCCACAAAGAATTTACCCAAAGCCGTACAAAGAATGATTGCTATCAGCAATCCCATTCCGATAATAATAGATTGTTTCTTGCTGCCGAATAATGTAGCCATGATGGGATAGAGTGGAAGTAAAAAAGCAAACTGACTGTTCACGCCACCAGAAATGGCAATCAGGGGAATAATGGAAATAACAGCAACAAAAAAAAGCGCCGCCATTTCATAGGCAGGAAAACGATGACTGCGTATGAATAAATACACCGAAAATATAAGCACCGTATTGATACTGCCCATCACTGTAAAGTAGCTGGGTAGTTCTACAAAAAGAGGCCTGAAAATTGTACCTGAGGCCACAGCAATCAATGATATTAATGTAAATTGTAAAATCAGTTTATGGTTGAGATGGGCGTGCGATTGACCTGACATGGAGTGTCCCTGACCATGGTTTGCAAATTAACAGTAAGTTAGCATACTTCATTCTAAACTGATCACGCTGCTGACGTATTCGTTAAAGATGTTGATTAATTGACATCGCTAGAACATGAATAGCTAACAAGGAAGACACATTGAATAGTCAAAAACGACGTGCCGTTGCCACATTTTTTGCAGCAGGTGCCATAGATAAACAGCATATACCAATGGCACTAAGACGCTTAGGTTTAATGCCTGACAAACGCGTTTGGTTGCGGCTGTTTGAGCAGATTTTACTGGCCTCTGGCATAGTGGCGATGGCTTTATCAATGATTTTCTTTATCGCTTATAACTGGTCTGATATGGGCCGGTTCAGCAAATTCTTGTTGCTGGAAGCCAGCATCATTTTATCTGTCATGCTCTATTGCTATTTTGTGGCCAGAAAACTGGTCAGCAGAATGGCTTTATTGCTAGCCAGTTTATTGGTGGGGGCATTAATGGCCTTTTATGGTCAAACCTATCAAACGGGGGCAGATAGTTGGCAGCTGTTTTTCTACTGGGCCTTAGCGATCACACCATGGGTAGTTATTTCGAGATTCTCCAGTTTATGGCTACTCTGGTTGATGTTATTGAATCTTGCTTTAGTGTTGTATTTTGATACTTTTCATTCAATTTTTGGTTTGGTTTTTGACGCTCAAAATACTTTATTTTGGTGTTTGTTTGGCCTTAATAGTCTGGCATTGCTTATATGGGAGTGGTGCAGTAAGAAAATGGTGGCGCTGACTGAGCGTTGGCCACAACGGGTTATTGCCATCATAAGTGGTTGGGCTATTACGGCATTAGCGATTTATGTCAGTCTGGATAAACCGGAAGAACAGCTGCTGCCCTTGCTTATCTGGGTAGCTTGGTTGGTTATTTTTATGTTCGCTTATCGTCAATTGCGGCTTGATATTTTTATGTTGGCTGGTGGTTGCTTGTCAGCCATTTTGGTCATCATGACACTGCTAGGCCAGCATATTATTGAGTCAGGCGACGAGGCCGCACTATTACTGTTGTCGGTATTGATCATGGCCATGGGGGCGGGTGCAGCCTATTGGCTGAAACAGGTGCACAGGGAGAGTGAGTCATGAGCACTGAGGACAAAGTCTGGCTTACATTAAGCCAATCTGGTCTCGTTTCGGGGGCTAGACCTGAAGGCCTGAGCATATCCACGCCTTGGTATATCAAAACATTACTGGCAGTATCAGCTTGGTTAGCGGCAGTATTTTTGTTTGCTTTTCTGGCCGTGCTGTTTAATGGACTATTAGATTCAGTATTGGCAGATACACTGATTGGTAGTGTTTTTATATTAATCGCATATCACGTGCTTAAGAGTGAGCAGTCGGACTTCGTCGAGCATTTGGGACTAGCGTTCAGTATTGCTGGGCAGATTTTGTTAATTATGGCTATGTTGCATTGGGGAAGTGATGTCAATCATCTCAAGTGGCTTATTGCGCTTGGTTTAAATATATTTCTTATTTTTCTGATACCCAATTTTGTACATAGTGTGCTTTCTTCATTTCTTGCCTGTATTTGTCTAGCGGGTAGTTTAGCTCAATACGGTCTCTTTAGTATGTGCTCGCCACTGATCCTGTTTATTTTTGCCTGGTGCTGGATTCATGAGTTTAAAAATGCAAAGTGGTATCGATATGTGACGACTTTAGGTTATGGCTCTCTGTTTTCTTTACTGCTCATCGAAACAAACACATTTTTTCAGTCCGGTTTATTTTATTGGGGTCATCAGGTAGCAGTTAACCAGCATAGCTATTTTTACTATTTGAGTGCAATGATGACTGGCGCGGTTGTTATATATTCCTCAATAATGATTATTAATAAATATCAATCATTAATGATGAAAAGCTCTTGGTATATATTAGCTTTTGTGTTGGTGCTCTCAGGCATCACGTGGTCAATCAATGGTATGCACACAAGCATGGTTGTTTTGGCTCTGGGGCTGGCGACAACACATCGAATATTGATTGGACTTGGCAGCCTATACCTTTTATTCAGTATTAGCCATTATTACTATTCACTTGATACAACATTGTTATTGAAAGCGTTAAGTCTAGCCATCTTAGGGGGAGTATTGCTCGGCATACGTTGGTGTTTGCCCAAACTGTTTGGAGAATCAACATGAAACTGCATAAAGCGATGGCTGTCACGTCCTTGTTGTTGATTTTACTCACGGTTAATGCATTGGTGTATCAGCAGGAAAAGCTATTGTCTGATGGTGAAAAGATATTGTTGAAGTTGAGAGTGGTGGACCCTCGCTCGTTGATGCAGGGTGACTACATGGCCCTGGATTATGAACTGGCAGCACAGATTCGTATGCACTTGGCAGAACAGCGTCATGATGTGGACAGGCCATTGCGCCCTCAAGATGCGTTTGTGGTCGTCAAAGTCGATAAAGACAATGTGGCAGAATTTGTCCGAATCGATAATGATCAGCCATTAGCCGGCAACGAACGCCGTCTCTTTTTTCGGGTACGTAACAACAGCATCAAATTTGGTACGAATGCTTTCTTTTTTGAGGAGGGCACGGCGTCAAACTATCAGGATGCACAGTTTGCTGAGTTTCGAGTCAATCAGGAAGGGGACTTATTACTGGTCAATGTACAGTAATAAAATCACCCAACCCTTTATTAAGCACGTCCTGATTTTAATTTTGTATGTAAGGATCTCAATAAATTCTCTGTGTCCTCCCAGCTCAGACATGGATCAGTAATAGATTGGCCAAATATGGGGGGATGACCATCTTCCTGCTTACCGTCCACAATGTAACTCTCCAGCATTAGCCCCAACACATTGACATTGCCTGCTATTCGTTGGTCGATGACATCGTGTGAAATAGTCGTTTGTTTGCGATGTTGTCTGAGCGAGTTGTCATGGTTACAGTCAACTAAAACCTTGGGGCGACACTGATTGAATAAGAGCAAAGATATGGCTTGTTCTATCGACTCTTTATCGTAGTTTGTCAGTCCATTCCCCCCGCGCAGAACGAGATGTGTGTCTATGTTTCCAGCTGTATTTTTCATACCAATTTGACCATCACCATTGACTGTCAACGTGTGGTGCTGACTTGAAGAAGCTCGCATAGCATTGATGGCATTGTGAATACGACCATCAGTACCATTTTTAATACCGACGGGGCAGGGTAAGTCACTGACGAGTTCGCGATGAGGCTGTGATTCTGAAGTACGTGCTCCAATGGCTACCCAACTCACAAGATCACTGATGTAGTTCATGACAAGTGGATGAAGTGCTTCAGTGGCAATCGGCAAGCCAAGTTCAGCTAATTGCAGCAAAATACGTCTTGAGCTGTGTAAACCCAATGCCATATTACCTTGACCATTACGTAATGGATCATAGGCTAGCCCTTTCCAGCCAAGCGTTGTTCGGGGTTTTTCAACATACGCACGCATCACTATGAATAACTCGTCTTTAAGTTCAGCCGAGAGTTGTGCCAGTCGTCGACCATATTCCAGAGCGGCTTCCTCAGAGTCTATTGAGCAAGGACCCACAATGATCATCACTCGATCGTCTGCATCGTTAAGTAGCCGCCGGATGGATTGACGTTGTTCTGCTATCTGATGTTCCAGATTGTGTTTGATAGGAAGGGCCGCTTTGAGCTCAGCAGGTGTGGGTAGTCTGAGGCTCTCCGAATCGCATTCATGTTGTAACGTATCGATAGAAGCGGTCATGATAATGGTCCTTTTAAGCAGTCAGGACGAGACTGAGTCAAATGGTGCATCTGTTATTTCTCTACGCATTAAAAAACCCCGTTGGCTGACTGACCATCCGGGGTTTTTTAATGGTAGTCAGCATGATGCCGGACTACCTTAACGATTTTAAGTGTTAGAGGTGCGCCGGCTTTTGGCTATAAAAATAGCCATATGCAAACCACCAATACATCACAACACTCTCTGACAGGGTCAAGGAGAGTAGAACGGATTTTGCTGTTGTTGTTAATGTATTCATAACGCTATGTTAATTCATCTGGTGAAATTTGGAAACCAACTGATTTCTTCAAACAGTCATTATTGACACCAAGGGCAGGCAAGAGGTTCACCGATAAAAATGCCTTCACCTGGCTGTTGAACTGATTTCCAATAGGCTTCAATAAGTGTGTCACCATCCATATAACTGGGAATTAGGATATAGGGATTAGGAAATTTTTGTGGGTAATTGCAGGGTTCAACCACCGTGCCATAACTCCCTGTTGCTCCAGCCTCAAGCCAACGATACGCTTTCATTTGCCCTTGTTTGCGGATGCCTGCACCACCGACAGAAGTTAAATGATCGGCAATCGCACCAGGTAAAAAGAGATTACTACTGATATCGGGTACCTGAACATAGCCCGTCATATAAAACATGACATCGCGTTTGTTTCTTATGCTGGTGCCTTTTGTTCGTTTGCGGTCATCAACATAATGAATTTCTATGCCGTTTCTTTCTGGCCAGATATCGGCAATTTTTTTAAACATCCGCCAACGCGTGCTACGTTGATTATCCTGTGTACGGACAAGATAAGCATGACCTGAAGGCGCACTTTTATCAGCTCTGATGCCTCGTTCAATCAGTTTTTTGGCATCGATAAGATGACGTCCGCTCAACATCATACTCAAAGGTCTATCAGTGTTTTGCCAGAGATGTTCTGATTTAGCATTATAAAAAGGGCTGTCTGCGGTAGGGTGACAACCCGATGGCCGCTGCTTGTTATGACTACAATAGCTTTCATCAAAGCCCAGACTCAATGCACTGGTTAGTGACATACAGCCGACGCGATAGGGGGCATGCCATGTCAGTAACAAAACCTTAATGTTCTCTGTCAAATGCGGTTTGATTTGAGACTCAATCACTGCAAATTGTTCGGGCGAAAGCGTCGATGAAGCTTCCTTGATAGATAGTCCGAGCATTTGTTCGGCTGGCACACTACGTTTTTCAGCATAGAAGTCAGCAATCTTTTCAGATAAGACATCGCCTTGTTTGTAGAGAATGAGGACATTTTTTCCTGATAGTGATGTGGCGGCATTAGCTAGAGATGCGGCGGTGGGCATCAAGCACAAGCCAGCAATTGTCAGTAAGTGTGATAGAGACAGCAACATATTCACCTATAAAAGTTCATAGTTAGTCTATGTCAGTGTTTTAGGGCAATCAATGAAAACTATTGAGAGTGAGCATCATCGCTTTAGTCATGTTATTCATAAACGGTTTATGCCCGCTTAATGGATATAACCGTTGCCATATAAATGTTTATCTTTGGTATATAAATGCTTGTGTGCATTCAATACCGTGTTTAGTATGAGAGAATAACTCGAAAAGCGGGAAAAGGTATTTCCAAGGATATGAAAACCAATCATAAAGATGCAGAAAAGTGGAAAGAAAAGTTCACGGAGTTAAGTCAGACTTTAGATAAGCAAAAAGCCTACGAACTCTTACTTGAGCGCGGTCTTTCCAGATTAGCACTGGTCTCACATGGTTTGGATATGGCGTTGGATGACCAGCTTGATAAGCTTAGAAAACATCTTCGCACCTCAGTCAGAGATAAGACGCTTGTTGAAAGCATCCTTGAAGAAATCGAAACGGCTATCAGTCGCATGGATGAGGATAAACTCTCCCAATCAACATTAACGACCTTACTAATTAGTCTAATAGATAAAATTGACTGGCCAGATAATAAGAAAAAGCATGTGCTGAAATTACGTAAGCGCGCTGTAAAAAAAGCTGACGATGCCCTACCACAAATGCTTGATGAACTCACTGAACTGATTGATGAGTGCATGACATCAACATCAAAAGAGGATGAAGAACGAGGTCTGTTTTCCAGATTTTTCCAGAATAAACAAAGCCAACATAATCTTAATAAAACAACCATTACAGCGCGCGTTTCGCACGCCAATCTATCTGCTACATCCGATGAGAAAGCAGATACTACACCGTCAGAAGCGATAGAGGATAAGGTTATCACGCCTCAAGCGCTTCTGATCGAGCTACTGGAGCGTTTATCTTTACCAACAGAGTTTAGTTCAAAAGCCTCAGAGCTCAGATTGAAAATTCATGATGGTCTCAAAGCAGAGGATGTCCCGAAAACGATTTCATCCATAGCTGACATAGTCAGTCAGTTAAGTTCATCGGTGATGGCAGAGAAGAAAGAATATGAAAGCTTTCTTAGGGATTTAACAAAAAAAATTACCTCACTGGATAAGTACCTATACGAAGTTGTACAAGAAGATCTCTCTGCCTACGAAGAGCGACACAAGTTAGCTGGTGATGTTGAACAGACCATGGTTGGGCTGAGAACAGATGTTGAGAGTGCGGCAGACTTCGATGATATCAAACATCTACTCAGCCAACGACTAGATCACCTCAATGAACAAATCACGCATTATCAACACGCTGACAATACCCGTTTTGCCAATTCACAAAAACAAATTGAAGCACTGACGCAACGATTACATGAAATGGAGTCTGAGGCTAACGAACTGCGATTGGCCACCAGTAAGGCTCGGGCATTGGCGATGAAGGATCCGCTGACAGGTATCTGGAACCGTCAGGCGCTGACTGAGGTTTTACAGACAGAATACAGCCGCTGGACGCGTTACCAAAAATCACTAACCATGGTCATTTGGGACGTCGATTATTTTAAATCCGTTAATGATAAGTTTGGTCATAGTGCGGGTGATGTGGTGTTAAAGACTATCGCTCGTATCTTTAAGGATTCCACAAGACAAGCTGATTTTATTGCGCGTTATGGCGGAGAGGAGTTTGTTGGTCTATTTCCTGAAATTGATTTAGAACAGGCTCTGGACATGGCGAATAAAATCCGTCAGACCATTGAAAAAACACAGTTCCAGCATAATGGTATCTCTGTACCGATTACCGCGTCAGCAGGGTTAGCCTGTTTTGAAAAAGGTGACACGATCGAGGATGTATTCAAGCGAGCAGATAAAGCGTTATACGAAGCCAAAGGACAGGGAAGGAACAATTGTCAGGTAGAGCGCAGGTCAGTTTAGGAACTATTCCGGGTGTGATCACTGTCAACTTATACACTTGATGAAATAAATGTCGATTTGTTTTTGACAAGCGATTGATTTGTTTATCAAGTTTTTTAATTCATATAAGGAGATAGTATGAGTATTGTGAAAACGGGTTCAGCCATTTATAAAAGTTTAGGCAAAAAAGGTGAAGCCAGCGTTAGTACAGAAACGCCAGCACTGAATGAGCACCCTTATGGTTTCACCAGCCGCTTCGAAGGTGGCAAAGGGACTAACCCGGAAGAACTCCTTGCTGCAGCCCATGCCGCCTGTTTTACCATGGCTCTCTCATTTGCCCTTGAAGGCGAAGGCTACAAAGAAGGCGATTTGCATACGGATGTTTCCATTTATCTCGACGAAGACGGTGATGGTTTTAAGATAAGCCGCTCAAAGCTTTCCTTAACAGCGAATGTGAAAGCGATTGATGAAAAAGAGTTTGACCGTATTGCCCATGAAACGAAATTGGGCTGTCCCGTCAGTAAATTATTCAATGCAGACATTGAGCTTGAATACACATTAAACGCCGCATAGTCAGCTGGCGAATACCATTTAAAGGCTCCATTTAATCCATAATCAACGGTTAATGGGGCCTTTTTTTATGCATGAACTGTTATGTGTTGTGACATAACTGCAGCTTCACATAATATGTGTTTAAGCTAGGTATTAACTAATGGTTTAACGCGCGTTATTGCACACTCAAGTGGCTGCAAGGTAGAACTTAATCTCGGTAAGTTTAAGTGTCAGGTTTCAGGCTGGTTCTGAACAGAGATACTTAACTGAACACCACTATTTAATGTGTCAGGAATTGTTAATGATGAGTGAGTTTATGGAATCGAACCTAATCCCCAAATATAAGAATGATAAGAAAACACTGACCAAATCAGTTAACACAATATTCAGTCAGCTGATCGTTGGCTGTTCAATAGTCATTGGTCTCGCTGTTAGCCCAGCGGTTTTTGCCATGACGGATCCGGTATCTCCTCCCTCAGGAGAAAAATTCACCTATGCTTGGCTAAAAGGCTATGCAAGGGCCTTGTCAGAAAAAGCCTATGTTAGTCATAAAGGTGAGTTACCTGAGAGCATTAAAGGTATGAGCTGGGATGATTATCAGCAGCTACAGTTCAACAAAGATAAAGCTTTATGGCGTGATGATGACAGTGAGTTTCGTGCTGAGCTATTTCACTTAGGCTTATATTTTGATACACCGGTGCATATTTCAGAACTCAAAGATGGCGAGACGACACCTATCGAATACACATCAACGATGTTTGACTACGGTAAGACAAGCATTGATGGTAAAGCCTTGCCTGAGGATCTTGGTTATGCAGGGTTCAGAATGCAATTTCATACCGATTGGAAACGTGACGTCATTGCTTTTCTGGGGGCCAGCTATTTTCGTGCAGTAGGTAAAGAAATGCAGTACGGATTATCTGCAAGGGGCTTAGCGGTTGATACAGCTTTGCCTAGAGCCGAAGAGTTTCCCATGTTTACCCATTTCTGGCTAGAAGAGCCTAAACCTGGCAGTGATATCACGACGGTATATGCCTTACTAGACTCTGAGAGTATTACAGGGGCTTATCGCTTCGATATTCAGCCGGGTGACCGATTGAAAGTGAAAGTCGATTCGGCGCTATATCCACGTAAAGCTATTGAACGTCTCGGCATTGCTCCACTGACCAGTATGTATATGGTGGGTGAAAACGACAAACGTACTGCTTGGGATTGGCGGCCTGAAATTCATGATTCTGACGGTTTGTCAGTACATATGGGCAATGGCGAGTGGATCTGGCGACCACTGACCAACCCACGACATCTTAGATTTAATGCCTATGCTGATAACAATCCAAAAGGGTTCGGTCTGATGCAACGTGATCGTAATTTTGATCATTATCAGGATGATGGCGTATTTTATGACCGTCGTCCCAGCCTGTGGATTGAGCCTGAAGGCAACTGGGGTAAAGGATCGATTCAACTGGTTGAAATTCCAACCATGGATGAAACCTTTGATAATATTGTTGCCTTCTGGAATCCAGAACAACCTGTGAAAGCCGGTGAGGAATTACTTTACAGCTATAAAATGTATTGGGGAGGTGTGCCACCTGTTGAACCAGAACGTGCCAAAGTGGTGGACACATTTACAGGCATTGGCGGTGTAATTGGTCAACGTCGTGAATATTATAGTAAACGTTTTGTGATTGACTTTGCTGGTGGCAGTTTATCTATGCTGGGCGATGATATAAATGTTAAGCCCGTCATTACCACTTCTGCCGGTAAGGTCGAAATCACATCAGCTCGACCACAACATGCGATTGATGGTTATCGTGCTATGTTTGATGTGGTTCCACCTGATAATACAACCGACCCTATCAATCTTCGTGTGTATTTAGAAGCCAATGGTCAACCATTGACGGAAACCTGGATTTATCAGTGGACACCACCGCCACAAGATGAACGCGACTTGCGTAATCCATAAATAAAATTAAACGCATAGAAATAAGGCGGCCAATGGCCGCCTTATTTATTGGATTAGTTATTTTCACCTGCTCGAAGCAAGGGCATCAGTTCAGCCAGATCACGTTCTGGTAAATCAATGAAAACGTTTACGTCTTCGGGTTCATTTTCCAGCATACTCAGTAAGCTATTCAGACCATGGCTGACGGCATCTGTTCTGACTTTTTGTGTGGTGAAGTTATTAATGAAACCACCGATAGCCTGCTTGGGGTTAGCAAGCGCATAAGTATTGTTTTCGTTATAGGTGTTTTGTAATAACCAGCGACTGGTTTTACGAACTGCATCGCGATATTGGTCACAGTTGCCGAGGTTCTGCTGCTCACAAAACGGTACCATTTCCCCCATAACTTCATTGATCCAGCCATTACCACTGGTGGTCATCGCATCAAGATATCGACCATGGTTATAAGCATCGTCTGCCTGGTTGATCTGGCGTTCCAATAACACATCACCAATTTGTAGAATGGTTTTTTTATAGACCGGTGTGGGGTCTACTTTGGCCAGATCGATTAATGCCATCATGATCCAGCTCGATGAAACGGAGTTGGCAGGGCGATAGTCATCGCCAACCAGCGCACCATGTAATCCGACTTCACGTATTAAATGACCGGCTACGAGTTTGGCCGCATCGAGGTATTTTGTATTGTTTGTAATGGCATAGAGCCGTGAGAGCGCTGAGACCACTTGGCCTGAATAGAGAATAGATTGTTTATCGGAGTAGGTCCACTCGTTATTTGTGCACTCTGCCACAGGGGTCACTTTGCCATCTTCCTGAATCATTTTTAATAGCCAATCACCAGCAGATTGAGCAGCTTTAAGGTATTTTTCTTCCTCCGGTGTCATTTGATGTAACTGTAATAATGTAAAGAGCGTTTTTGATGTGGTGCCGACCACTACACGACAGGTTTCTTCGTTCGTTTGCGGATCGACACCATAATCAAAGCCGCCGGCATTGGGACCAGAAGTTAACTGTCTATCGAGTAAAAATTGTGCCATTCCATCAAAATATGACTGTAACTCAATGTCTTTTTGAAATTGATTTAAACGAATGAGCGTATTGAGTGTCGTGGCTGAGTATGTGGTCCGCAGCAATTTCTCAGAAGTATCTTGATCGGCATCATAAAATTTATAAACGCCTGAGTAGTCTCTATTAATCGCGCGTAGCAAATACGCTTTACTCTGTTTTATTTGTGTCTTGACACGTTCTCTGTCGACATGGCGGACAATGACGCGATCCCCCTGAATTTCATACGCCTGATTATGATTATTGACCATGGCGTAGACCTGGTTAGGGTGATAGTCAAAACTGATTTTGAAGAAATAATCATCTAGATCTGTTTTCGATTTAACAAGCGTGTCACCCAGCGAAGACTTCGTGGCTTGTTGCAGTACATCCGTCAGCGATGGACCTTCTGCGCTGCCAGCGCCAATCTGCTCGCCATTGTGGTAACTGTTGATGTGAATCTGCCAGTGCGTTTGTTGATAATGATTACGCCACGCGTTTTCTATGTCGACCAGCGCTGTTTTTGTTGAATTATCTTCATTGTCTAAAGCAACACTTCTCACATAGTTAACGATTTCCGTTCGAAAAGTCTGATGATCAATGTGTAGTGCTTCATTCTCTAATTTTGTTTTAGCTTGGTCGGCGTGCACTAGTGGGATAAACAAAATAGTGAGCACCACACTCATAACAAATCTCATCATACCTATCTCCTTTTAAAGCCATAAATTGATCATCGTTGCGTACTTGGATGGGTAAAATCTGAAAACTATCCGTGAATAAAAAGAAATAATGGAAATCTTCAATTCAGAAAGAAAAGGGGATGGTGTAAGCTAGGCTTTTATGAACGTCTACAGCGGATCACCGATATTCGCTGTGATTCAATTACTATCTAGAGGTTATTCATGTTGCAAGGCAGCTGCCTGTGTCAGTCTGTACAGTATGAGATTGAAGCAGAACTTGGGCCCACAATGATATGTCATTGTGAAAATTGTCGAAAAGCCAGTGGCTCAGCTTACGCTATCAATGCAGCAGTGGAGACTGAACATTTTAAACTCAAGAAAGGTCAGGCTGCTCTAGCTGAATATGAATCTTCACCTGGTGTTTTTCGAGTTTTTTGTCAGCATTGTGGATCACAACTTTACAGCAAACGAGCCAGCATGCCCGAGCTCATACGCCTACGTTTGGGCACACTAGATACGGCGGTAGATATCCAAGTACAAGCACACATCTTTGTGAGTTCAAAAGCGCCATGGCATCAGATTTGTGATGACTTGCCTCAGTTTCCACAACGTCCGTAGTTTTTTTGATGATACTCAATAGCTCGATCATTATTATCGCTTTGGCGGTGGCGTTATATCTCGCTTTTTCTAAACGACTGAGAAGTTCTTCCTGTTGGAAAGCAACTGTCACACCGCTGGCATCGATTATGGGCAGTGGTTTTCTGATTAGCGCACCATTGCTGGCGAATACTGTCGGTAATTTTGCTGTGTTCTGCATGGCTTTACTGTTGTTATTAGCGTATGCCGTGGGTCATGCTATTCGCTTTAATATTCGTCATTTTGAGCCTATAGAACACGAAAAGGGTACTGTTCAAAATATTGCTTTCATATCACGAATTGTGTTAGCTGCCGCTTATTTCATTTCTGTCACCTATTATTTGCAATTACTCGCTGCCTTTGTTCTGAAAGCAATGGGGCTTGATGATGAAATGTACGCTAATGTCATCACAAGCAGTTTGCTCATCCTTATTGGTGGTATCGGTATTTGGCGTGGACTGGGGGAATTGGAGAAAGTTGAAACCTATGCTGTCAGTTTGAACTTGGGCATGATTGTGGGATTGTTGTTTGCCTTGTTGGTTTACAACATTCATTTATTGAGCGGGGGAGAGTGGCAGCTACCCGACATTTCATCTGCAATTAATTTGGATGACTTTCGTGTCTTGCTGGGGTTATTGATTGTTGTGCAAGGCTTTGAAACCTCGCGCTATTTGCAGGCTGAGCATTCGGCTGATGAGCGTATTCAAACAATGCGAGTGGCGCAATTAGCTTCAGCCGTTATCTATCTATTGTTTATTGGCTTGTCCACCGTCTTATTCCATTCCGGATTAGATGCCGATGTTACTGCGATTACCAATATTATGTTGCCGGTAGCGGTAGTCTTACCAATGCTGATATCGATTGCTGCTGTGGGGAGTCAGTTCAGTGCGGCTGTTGCTGACACCTCTGGTGCCGGTGGTTTGGTTCAGGATATTTTGCAACATAAACTACCCGTGCGGTATGTCTATATAGCTATTACCCTTGTGACTGTTTTGCTGACATGGGCTACAAATGTGAATGAGATTATCGCTTATGCCTCGCGTGCGTTTGCTCTGTTTTATTTCATCCAAAGCCTGGTGGCAGCGATACTGGCTTATCAAAAGAAAGTCATGTGGCATAGTGTATTTTTTACATTGATCGCGCTGATTTGTTTTAGTGTTTTCATGTTTGGTATACCTTCTGGTGGCTAGCCGTATCAGTCGTGTTGACATAAAAATATGAGTGATGGGAAGGAGAGACGGATGGAAGATATCTGGCTACAAGCTGTAAAACGTATACATGCCATTGCCGAGACAGGCCGTGAGTTTAGTCATAACGAATATGACCTGGAACGTTATCGGGATATTTCAGGCTTAGCTCAGCAATTGCTTGCTTCATTAGCCAATACCCCCCTTGCTGCCATTGAAAATTTATTCCGCCCTGATGTGGATGATGGCGGTTACATTACGCCCAAAATTGATGTGCGTGGTGTGGTTTTCAAAGAGAAACAAGTCTTACTCGTGAAAGAGAAAATGGATGGTTTGTGGAGCTTACCTGGTGGTTATGCCGACTTGGGATTATCAGCGGCAGAAAATACTGAAAAAGAAATGTTTGAAGAAGCGGGTATTTTGGTCAAAGCCTCACATTTATATGCAGTAAGACATAAAGCAAAAGGTGACTATAAGCCAGATATCCGGGATTTCTATAAGCTCTTTTTCTTGTGTGAGGCTATGCCAGAGCAGGAGATCAAAGCAGGAATGGAAACGGATGATGTCGGCTATTTTGCTATCGATGATCTCCCACCCTTATCTCAAGGCAGGGTGATTGCCTCAGATATCGAACATGCCTGGGAGTTTCTATGTGACCCTTCAAGACCGACTTTGTTTGATTAATTAAACACCAATTTTTACCCATGGAGATAAAATGAAATTTATACAAATATGCACATTGGCCTTATTGTTAGCCAGCACACAGATCACGCTTGCCGATACCGAGTCAGAAAAAGAAGCGGCGAAACTAATGGATGCCGTCGGTATGCAGTCGGCACTTGAGCAGTCAATGCAGCAGATGTTAGATGTGCAAATCAATAATAACCCTTCCTTGTCGCCATTTCGCTCTGTCATGAAGGAATTTTTCAGTAAATATATGAGTTATGAAAGCTTAAAACCGGACATTATTCGTATCTATGCCGATGCTTTTACTGCACAGGAATTAACAGATATTCGTGAGTTTTATGGCAGTAAAACCGGACAAAAAGCGATTAAATTGATGCCTCAACTTATGCGTCAGGGCGGAGAAATTGGTGCTAAGCGCGTTCAGGCGCATATTGGTGAACTTGAATCGATGATTAAAGCGGAAGCTGAGCGCCTCAAAAAAGAAGCGAAGTAGCTCCTGTTAGTGAGCCGGTTTGATATGAGTTAGTGGGTTGGATGTTAATGCACTGACCCTACATTTTTTTCAGTTTTAACCCAGCCTTAACTGGGTTTTAGCAATACTCTTGCTTAAAGATGAGGTTGACTGTGTTTCAGTAATACAGGAAATCTCATCAGCACTAAGCCGACCTAAGGAGTCATTGCTGATGAATAAACCAATGAAAGTCATGCTGCAGCCGAACATAAATGATGAAGCGACTATTTATAGTCTTTCACCACTGTCTTTTCACATTGATAATCAGGATGAGTTATTACAGATGGCAGCGTCTCTGCAAAAGAGAGGGGATTTCAATACTGAATCCGCTACCTCCTTGGCCTCAGCATTAAAGCTCTTGAATGATGCTGTCACAGAAAGGAAACATGAAGCCATCTTCTCTGATTTCCGACCATTTCTCACTCACTTTATCGATTTGCTCAAACACGCTTCTGAACCTGATGTCCGTAGCCACTACGGTTAGGCTGAGACATACCATCTGAAAGCTGGAAAACTTAACAGCTTATTCAGTAAATAATTCAATTAACGGATGCTAGCTTCTAAGCCAGAAGCTGGGTAGGTAAATCACGGCACGACGGAGTCAAAGTCGTGCCGTGTCATATCTAAGTTGATTTCTGCGCTTCTATACTACGTTTAATCAGTGGCGCAATTGTTGAGCCTTGTACAACGATAGAGAAAATCACGACCACATACGTCATCATTAACAACAAAGTGTGATAATCAACGCCATTGATATATAGCACGTCTTTGGGTGTCGATGCGGCCATGGCCAGAGCAAGACCACCACGCAAACCACCCCAAGTCAGAATCTTGATGGCATGTGCGTCATAGCTGCGGAACCGTTTGAAGCCGATGTATGGCAAGGCAACGCTGGCAAAACGGGCAAGCAGTACCAGTGGAATCATGACCAGTCCTAATCCAATCTCTGTCCAGCTGACTGGTAAAATCACCAGCATCAGACCGATTAACAGGAATAAAAGGGCATTTAGGAAAGCATCAACGGTATGCCAGAAATGAGATAGGGTGAACTGGCTGTGCTCAGAGAATCCAACTGTTCGTGTGATATTACCAATCACAATACCACTGACAACCATAGCCAAAGGACCAGATACATCAATCACATTCGCCAGAGCATAACCAGCGCTGGGAATACAGAGAGTAATGAGTAATTCGATACTGGAATCATTACTTCTACAGATACACCAGTGAGCTAAAAAAGCCAGTACGGCACCGAACACAATACCGCCTACAGCATCCACTAAAAATAGTTCTGCAACGCCAGAAAAAGTCGGCTCAGCACCAGAGAAAGCTAAGGCAAAAATAGTCGTGAAAACAACTAGGCCCACACCGTCATTAAACAGGGATTCGCCTTCCACCTGCACCGATATTTTTTCTGGTGCATGCATTTTTTTGATAATGGCCAGCACAGCAATGGGATCTGTTGGGCTAATTAAGGCACCGAATAACATGCAGTAAATCAATGGCAAGTCCCAGCCCAAGAGTCCTAACACCCAAAAGCTGGCATAGCCAATCAACACCGTGGAGAGTAGCGTGGAAAATAACGCCATGATAGTGATTTCCCAGCGCTGCTGACGCAACAGGTGGAGATCAATTTCCAAGGCACCAGCAAAGAGCAGAAATCCTAACATCCCCTTTAATAATAAGAGGTTAAAGTTCAATCCCTCGAAGGCATCACTGATAGACGTGGCAAGATCGTTGCCACCAAACTTAATCAAGGCGATTAAAAGCAGAGACATGGCCACAGAACCTGTGGTGATAGCTATAGTGGTTTGCAACCTGAGCAAGTATTGATTAGCAAAAGCAATAAATACCGACACCGCCGATAAAAAGCAGAGGAAATACCAAGCGTTCATGGGTTGCTCCAAATTTTAAGATCTGTTTTCAGAGCAAACGACCCAACGCCACTGTGAGAACAGTACTTAAATAGTGATAAAACTGATGGTATGAAGAGCTGGCAATGACACAGATAGTCCTACTAACGATGTCAGCGCCATACTATGATAGAAGTGACGCCAATATTGGAATTTGCTAACAAACAAATTGAGATGTGGAACCATACTACTTCTGCTCTGAACTTCACCAGCCGTTCAGAAATCGCAGTAAGTTTAATCCTAATCAACTGGCCTGTAAAAACTAATTTTGACGATACATAAGGGCGTTAAAGAATAAGCCCTGATTTCGAATTGCTCATCAAGTTAAGCCGTTTTTATATGCGATAATACCGAATATCAAAATAGCCATAAGCTGCAACAACTAAAAAACAACCTGCTGGCACCAGATATGAGAGTGCCGTTGTAAAATTATCAACCAAACTGCCTTGCAGAAGAGGCACTATGGCTCCACCTAAAATAGCCATGACTAATCCTGCCGCGCCAAATTTTGTATCTCCCCCCAGCTTTTGCAGTGCCACACCATAAATGGTTGGAAACATAAGCGATAAACTAGCGGATAACATCACCACAGCCCATATTCCTGTTATGTCAGGCACATTAGCCGCATAGACGCACAAAATCGATCCTGTTAATGCCAGAATCAGCATTAACTTTGACGGGTTAAAGCGTGACATAATGCCAGTCATGGTGAACCTGGCTATCAAAAAAACAAGCAAACTGTATTGTAAATAGCGACTTGCTTGGGTTTCAGTTCCACCAATGGCTTCCTGTACATACTGAATGGTATAGGTCCAGATACAGACTTGTGCGGCCACATTAAAAAACTGGGCAATAACGCCATAGCGATAATGTTTATTACCATATAAGCGCCCGAAACAGCCCTGTATATTACTGCGTGTTTCCTGCGGGTTAACGCTGCTCGCTGTCGGCATTTTTATCAGCAAAATAAGTAGCCAGATAATGAATAAAATGCACGCCATGGCGACATAAGGAAACATGACCGCTGTTAGTTCTTCTGCTTGAACCTGCTGTAAGGTTTCCAGTGGCATCATGGCGCGTGCAGTCGCATCAGCGACATTAAGATTGGGGAGGATCAGCGTCGCCGCAAGAAACACACCTATGTTGGTACCCACCGGGTTAAAAGCCTGAGCCAAATTCAGCCGTTGCGTGGCATTGTCTTCCGGGCCAAGCGACATCACAAATGGGTTGGCTGACGTTTCTAATATTGAAAGGCCGGCGGCAAGCATGAATAGGGCCATCAGAAAAAAGTGATAATCCATGACCTGGCTTGCTGGGTAAAAAGCAAAAGCCCCTAATGTGGCTAAACCTAACCCCGTCAGTACACCTGTCTTGTATGAGTAACGACGATTAATGAAAGCAGCTGGCAGGGCTAGGCAGAAATAGGCACCATAATAGGCAAACTGAACCAATGCTGCCTCCACCTGACTCATGACAAATACTTTGCTGAATACTTTCACCAGGGGATCCGTCATATTGGCGGCTACACCCCAGGCAGCAAAACAAATTATCAATAACAAAAAGATATGGCGTTTATCACGATAAACAAAGGGTTTGAGTTCAGTCATTGTGTCTCCGCAACGTTGCGTAACTCATTAATAAAGTTATAGTCGATACTCGCCTAGATAACTGTCATTTGTCCAGTATCAGCAACAAGGGTACGACACTTCCCTAATACTAAATAGCTGTTGTATTGTGTTGCCTGTCATTCATGATTTATCAAAAGGACTGTGCATGCGAGCATTATTTGCTATTAAAGGATTTTTATTATTCAGCCTGATTGCTTTTTTAAATGCCTTTGTTGATTTGGGGCATAAGATTCTGATTCAAAACACTATCTTTAAAACCTATGATGGTGATGTACAAATCATGCTGTCAGCATTGGTGAATGCTTTAATTTTATTACCGTTCATATTGATGATGACGCCATCATCTTTTCTTGCGGATAAATATCCGAAAAATAAAGTCATGCAATACAGTGCCTTATCTGCAGTTGTTGCGACGGTTCTAATTACGATTTTTTATTATATGGCTTGGTTCTGGGCCGCTTTTCTGATGACGCTGGCCTTATCGATTCAAAGTGCCATTTATTCTCCCGCCAAATATGGTTATATCAGGGAAGTGGTCGGTGTTAAAAACCTAGCCTCGGGTAATGGTGTTATTCAATCTGTGACCACCACCGCGATTTTGCTGGGGACGCTGGCTTTTAGTTTTGGTTTCGAGTCTTTACTCAGCAAACACTATTATTATCAAGCAGAAGATATCTTGCCATTGATTGCGCCTCTAGGTTGGGTCTTAGTGGCTCTTTCCCTAATCGAGTGGTTAGCAGCCTTAAAACTTGAGCCGAAGTCATCTGTACGCAAAGAGCAAGAGTTTGATACTAAAGCGTATCTGAGTGGTCGTTCAGCCGTGGGCATTATGAAGGATTTGACTAGCAACCAAGTAATCTTTCGGTCTGTTATTGGGCTTGCCGTGTTCTGGTCTCTTTGCCAGGTCATGCTGGCCACTTTTCCTGCTTTTGCTAAAGATATTGCTGGTATCGATAATACGGTCATTATTCAGGGTACGATGGCCTTTGCCGGTATCGGCATCGTTATTGGGGCTTTTTTAGCGGGTAAGATGTCGTCCAACTATATCGAAACCGGGCTTGTTCCTCTTGGCGCGATGGGCGTGGCATTGAGTGTAGCGTTTGTCAGTTTTGCCATTACACCTTTTTTACAAGCGGTTAATTTCTTTTTACTTGGCGTATTCGGTGGGCTTTATTTGGTTCCACTTAATGCATTGATTCAATATCACGCTAAGTCTGGGCAGATGGGCCGAATACTGGCGGGCAATAACTTTGTTCAAAACATTGCCATGCTGTCTTTCTTGTTGCTAACGATTCTGGCTGCTTATGCAGGCATGAATAGCCTCGGGATTTTTGCGATTTTACTAGCGGTGGCCATAATCGGTGCCATCTATACCATCACACAATTACCACAATCATTAGCGCGTCTGGTTGTTTCATTGGTGTTTTCGCTTCGTTATCGGCTCACTGTATTAAATATGGAAAGAATTCCAGCGAGTGGTGGCGTATTAATGCTGGGCAACCATATCAGTTGGATTGACTGGGCAATTGTGCAAATGGCCAGTCCACGTCCGCTACGGTTTGTGATGGCAAAATCCATATATGAGCGTTGGTATCTGCGCTTTATCTTTGAGTTTTTTAACATTATTCCTGTAGGGACGGGCGCAAGTAAACAGGCCTTGGATGCGGTCAGAGAAAGTTTAAATAAAGGGGAAGTCGTCTGTTTATTTCCCGAAGGCGCCATTAGCCGTAACGGGCACCTAGGTGAGTTTCAACGTGGTTTTGAAGTGGCTGCTGCTGATGCTGATGCGGTGATAGTACCGTTCTATCTTCGTGGTTTATGGGGAAGTCGTTTCTCACGCTCCAGTGATCGTTTGAAAACCTTACGTAGTAAGCAGTCGTTTTCGGACTTAATTGTGGCCTTTGGCGAACCTCTCGCGATTAATTCAGATCGCTTTGCTGTGAAACAAGCCGTTTTACAACTGTCGGTAGATGCCTGGACAAACTATACCGAAAGTCTGGAAACGTTGCCTGAAGCCATCATTAAAGGTTTAAAGCGGCAGGGCAGTGAAATGGCTGCGGCGGATATTATTGGATCAGCCACCAGTGGTCACCGGATGTTAAGTGCCGCTATTTTATTTTCTAAGCAGCTACCTGCTGATTACCATCAAAACATTGGCATCATAATGCCAAGCTCCAGTGCCGGAGTGATAGCCAATATTGCGAGTTTATTGAGTGGCAAAACACTGGTGAACCTTAACTTCACTGCATCGGCTGAGGCACTAGCAGCAGCCAGCAAGAAAGCTGATATTAATACCATTATCACGTCTAGAAAATTTATTGAAAAACTGGCTAATAAAGGGTTTGATGCGAGTCTTTTGGATACGGCCAAACATGTACTATATATGGAAGATTTGCGTCAGAACATTAAAAAGCGCGACTTCATTAGTATGATGGTTTTTGTTCGGTTAATGCCGTTGGAAGTTATCAAAGCACGTTATATGAAGGCCGTCAAAGCAGAAGACCCGGCTGTCATTTTATTTTCATCCGGTAGTGAAGGTACACCAAAAGGGGTATTACTTTCCCATCGAAATGTTATGAGTAATATCAGGCAGGTAGCTGATGTTCTTAATACTGAACGTGATGATGTCGTGATGTCTGTTTTACCTTTATTTCACGCTTTCGGATTGACGGTCACGACATTTTTGCCGCTGGTAGAGTCGCTACCCGTGATATGTCATCCCGACCCAACAGATGTCAGGAATATTGCTAAAGGGATTGCGACATTCCGTGGCACCATACTTTGTGGTACATCGACATTTTTGCGTATGTATGTCCGCAACCGTAAAGTCGAACCCTTGATGTTGGACTCTTTGCGGATTGTGGTTTCTGGCGCAGAAAAACTGAATCCGGAAGTACGTGATAGCTTCAAAATCAAATTCAATAAAACCATTTATGAAGGATACGGTGCAACGGAGACAACCCCGGTCGCTAGTGTCAATATTCCAGATAAACTGGCTCCCGATACTCTAACCACACAGATTGGCAGCAAACTAGGTACCGTTGGTATGCCATTACCGGGCACACGTTTCAGAATTGTTAATCCAGACACATTCGAAGACTTACCCGCTGGTGAAGATGGTTTAATCTTGATTGGTGGTAATCAAGTGATGATTGCTTACCTTGATGATCCGGAAAAAACGGAGTCTGTCATTACTGAACAAGATGGTGTGCGTTGGTATCACACAGGAGATAAAGGTCATCTTGATGAGGATGGGTTTCTGGTCATTGTTGATCGCTATTCCCGTTTTGCCAAAGTCGGCGGTGAAATGATTAGTCTTGGTGCCATTGAGTCGGCTTTAAAACCTCACCTCAGTGAGGAGGTCGATATTCTGACCACGACAGTCGCTGATGAGAAAAAAGGCGAAAAAGTGGTGCTGCTATACACGCAAGAACAGGCGGAGGCTGATATAAAACAAGCTATCAGTGAGCAGTTATCACCGCTGATGCAGCCTAGTAAACTGCTATATGTCGAAGACATTCCAAAACTGGGGACGGGCAAGACTGATTTGAATGCAGCAAAAAAACTTGCTGCACACGCTGTTCAATAACGGGTATGGGTATGATGGATATGCTTCAGGTAACCAACTTTTTTCTGGAGTTGGATGCCTTAAAACACATTCAACGTCGTAGTTATATTACGGGTGGTGAGCGTTTAGAAAATTCTGCTGAGCACTCCTGGCATCTTGCTATGGCTTGCTGGAATATAGCGGCGTATTTCCAGCTTGATGTCGATATGGCTAAATTGCTGCAATACGCATTAGTGCATGACTTAGGTGAAGTTGATGCCGGTGATACTTTTCTATATTCAAAAGAAAGAAAAACGTCCAATGAAGCTGAGAGGCTGTGTGTACAACGTTTTTCAGAACATAGCGGTAATCATATTCAAGACTTGCTTACATTATGGGATGAGCAGGAGTTTGGTCACAGTACTGAAGCAAAACTCATGAAAACAGTAGACAGGCTACTGCCATTTTTATTGAATATCGCCGCTGAAGGTAAAACCTGGAAGTCACACCAGATTAGGGCTTCACAAGTTAAAAATGCGCATGCCTTTATTGCTGATGATTTTCCAGAACTACACCAATGGCTGAGTGAGAAGATTGATTATGCTACTCAACAGGGGTGGTTGTTAGCTGATGATGCGGCGGAAGTTGCCACTGAATAACCTCACAGGCATACTCATTTGTTCCAATAACAAGGAGAGAGAGAAATGACTTTAGCTTTAACCCCACTGATTTCATTAATTGCCGGTATTTTAATTCTGATGGTACCGCGACTATTGAGTTACATTGTTGCGATTTATCTGATTATTATTGGTTTAGTTGGCTTATTTGGTACCAGTATTAATTTAACACCATGAGATAAAACACGTAATGATGAAGAAGCCTCGACATTTCATCGGGGCTTTTTTATGTTTATCCCTATGACAGCGTTATGACGATATTAGATTGCATCGCCTTATTTTTTCTGCTTTCTGCAATGGCGGCTTTGCCAAGTATCAGTGTGATGCTGGTTGTATCACGTACCTTATCAGGCGGCGTATCACAGGGTGTTATGGTCTGCTTGGGAATTGTAGCGGCAGACTTGCTGTATCTGTTACTAGCCATGTTTGGACTGACGATAGTGGCTATGTGGCTTGAGCAACACCGGTGGCTACTGCAAATAATGGCAATCATTATTTTAGTGCTATTCAGTTATCAGCTTTGGCACTCGCCTTATCGTTATGCTGCTATGGCAACTTCAGGAAAAAGAACTAGCTTGGCTAGCTTTATGGCTGGTTTTACTTTGACCTTAGTCGATTATAAGGCGATATTTTTTTACCTTGGCATCTTGCCTGTTTATCTCGGTAGCAGCGATATCACATTATCTTCATTGCTTATGTTGTTAAGTACTACTGCGATTGCCGTAGCTTGGGTAAAATTAGCTTATGTCTTGCTTGCCAAGCATGTTCAAGGTGCTGTCGTTTTGCAAAAAAGTTATCGGTTCATGTCAGTCATTTTGTGTCTAATTGCATTATGGCTAACTGTGGATATGGTTCTGAGTCAGTTTAATTAGTTAGCAACTCACATCGATATGAGTATCAAACAGAGGTGGAAGAGATAAATATGAGTGATGATAGCCAGACGCGTCTGGATGAAGTCATTTGCGATTGTAGTGGCACAACCCGAGCCAAAGTAGAAAGCCTGTTTGAACAGGGAATAGTTGATATTGATATTATCTCTCGCAAAACCGGTGCAGTGTCTGGCTGTGGTTCTTGCGAATGGGATCTTGAAACATTGTTGGATGAATTAGTTCAGGGCTTAGATGATTAAGTTTTTAGGTTTTCTATGTAAAGCATCGTTGCCCCAGCGACTGCGGCAGGAATCACTAAAAAGTTAACGATAGGAATCATGGTGGCAAGCAACGTAGCAAAACCAAATCCCAGCGCCAGACTTCGGTGTTGGCGAAGTTTGTCACGTTGTTCTTTAAAACCTAATAAATGATTCCCCATGGGGTAGTCATGATAATCAAGTGCAAGCGTCCAGCTTGAGAAGAAAAACCATAAGACTGGCGCAATAAGGTTTAAACCGGGTATCCAAGACAACAGTAATAATGGCAGCATCCATCGTAATAAATAAGCGGTTTTACGCAGTTCATTCATCACCATTTTTGGTGTGTCTTTGATGACTTGCGTCCATGGCATATCGGGTGGACTGGCTCCTGACATCTTGGTTTCAACCATTTCAGCGAGAATGCTATTAAAAGGTGCCGCTAGGATATTGGCGATTATGGAGAAGGTAAAAAACATAATTAATGCCAGTAGCACAACAAACAGCGGCCAGATGATCCAAGTCAGAGCACTTTCCAACCATGACGGTAACCAGTCGGGCATCAACGCCTCAAGCCAACCATCAAAATGAGATAAGCCAAACCAGATGGCACCACTAAACAGCAAGGTGTTAATGAGCATCGGCAAATAGGCAAATCGTCTGATGCCAGGCTGATTAATTAAGCTAAACCCCTGAATCAAGTATCGTGCGCCCTGGATCATTTTTCGCATAATGGCCTCATTCAGTGTTTAGATTTGATAACTAGCGTCATATAGAAAAAAGCGATACTGGCTGGAATCAGTATCGCTCATTATGCATTTATGGAAGTGTGACAGGCTCTGGTGCGACCCAGCCTTCTTTACGATATTCCGCTACGACTGTGGTGTAAACGCCGCCACGAACGTTAAATATCCCTGTGATGCGCATGAATCTTGGCTGACATGCCGCTACCAAATCATCAAGAATGGTATTGGTCACTTTTTCATGAAATGCGCCTTGATCGCGGTATGACCACATATAAAGTTTAAAGGCCTTTAATTCAACGCATTTTTCATCTGGTACATAGTCCAGTTTGATGGTGGCAAAATCGGGTTGTCCGGTCTTGGGACACAGACAGGTAAATTCAGATGTTTCGATGTGAATGGTATAATCGCGCTCCGGTGTTGCATTATCGAAAGTTTCTAATTGTTTGCTTGGCTGTGTAGACATGGATGCTCTCTAAAGTAATAAAATAAAATGACTATTATCTCTTAAGTGAAAGATTATATTAAGTGTCTGAAATAATTATCCTCATTATCGTTATTATCATCGCGTTTGTTGGCGTCAGTTGGTACGCTAATTACAAGAGCCAGCAACGTGCCAGGGAATTTGAGCGTGAACTGGATCTTCACAACGATGAAGACGACGAATTCAAAGAACGCTTTGACGCACTTTTTGAACAAGAGTTGCATGAACAGACGCCACACCCAACTTCGTCGTTTAGTGAAACAGAATCCAGCGAAGTCGACATGGACTTGTTTGATGAGCCACTCTCCAATGAAGAAGCTGTGAGTGCAGAACCAGAGCCACCACTCCAGGATATTCAGCAAGAAAAACCAGCTAAGAAAGCCAAACCAGAACCTGCGCCAGCGCAAGACTGGGACATGGTTATTGCGTTTACGATTATGGCTGAGTCAGGCACGATGTTTTCAGGTAAGCAGGTCAAGGCCGCGCTGGAAAATCAGGACTTACATTTTGGTGATATGCAGATTTATCATCGGTTTACCCAAGGTTCACGCAAACAGTCGTTATTCAGTGTGGCGAATATCATTGATCCTGGCACACTTTTACCTGATAAATTTGTGTCCATGTCGACCCCGGGCTTACTGATTTTTGCGCGATTACCCGCACCAATAAGTGGTTTGGCATTATTTGATGACCTACTGGATACCGCTAAAAATATGACGCAATCATTAGGTGGCGTGCTGTGTGATGAAACTCGACAGCCTGTGAGTGATGCCGCCATAGAGTCGATGCGTACGAAAATTTTCGAGTACCAAATGTCCGTTCAAGCTGAAAGTGATCACCTGTCGAATGACTATTTCAATTGATGTTAGGCAGCGTGCTGCCGAGTTGCGCGATACTCTCAATCACTACAGTTACCAGTATTACGTATTGGATAATCCAGAAGTACCGGATAGTGAATATGACCGTTTATTTCGGGAACTGCAGAGCTTAGAACAAACGCATCCTGAGTTACTCACTGCCGATTCGCCTACACAGCGTGTTGGTGGTCAAGCGTTAGATAAGTTTGATGAAGTTCAGCATGCCATCCCCATGTTGTCTTTGGACAATGTGTTTGATCAGCAAGAGTTAGCTGCATTTGATAAACGTGTGCGGGATTGGTTGAATACTGATAAAGAACAAACCTATGCGGCGGAACCCAAACTTGATGGTCTTGCCATCAGTATCCGTTATGAAAATGGTGTCCTGGTTCAAGCAGCAACGCGAGGCGATGGTTCCACAGGTGAGGATGTGACTGCCAATGTGCGCACCCTCAATTCTGTGCCATTGAAGTTACAAGGTGGACCTATTCCTGCGGTTGTTGAGATTCGTGGTGAGATTTTTATGCCTAAAGCTGGTTTTGAAAAGTTGAACCAGTCTCAGTTGGCAAATAATAAAAAACCATTTGTGAATCCACGCAATGCTGCAGCCGGATCGTTGCGTCAGCTTGACTCAAAGATCACCGCATCCAGACCGCTGGAAATTTACTGTTATGGCCTTGGCGTGATTGAAGGTATGTCGCGTCCCAGCAGTCACTCTGCCGCTATGAATTTGATAGCAGAGTGGGGCTGTCGAATTTCACCTGAACTCAAAGTATTAGAGGGTTTAGAAGCCTGCCAGCAATATATCGATGAGCTGGCAGTACGTCGCGACAGCCTTGAATATGATATCGATGGTGTGGTGTTTAAAGTCGATGATACCGTTTTGCAGGAACGACTTGGCTTTGTTTCGCGAGCGCCTCGCTGGGCAATTGCCTACAAATTTCCTGCACAGGAAGAGATGACTACGGTAGAAGATATTGAAATCCAGGTCGGTCGAACAGGTGCCTTGACTCCGGTTGCACGCTTGAAGCCGGTATTTGTCGGTGGTGTAACCGTGTCTAATGCCACATTACACAATGAAGATGAGATTCGTCGTAAAGATGTGCGTATCGGCGACACAGTGATTGTTCGACGTGCAGGTGATGTGATTCCGGAAGTCGTGAAGACAATCATCACTAAACGTCCTGATGACGCACGTGAGTTTGTCATGCCAACAGCTTGTCCCATTTGTGGCTCGGATGTAGAGCGGGAAGAAGGGGAAGCGGTATCGCGTTGCAGTGGTGGTTTATTTTGTGCCGCACAACGGAAAGAGGCGATCAAACACTTTGCATCGAGAAAAGCCCTGGATATCGACGGTCTTGGGGATAAGTTAGTTGAACAACTGGTGGATGCCGGACACATCAAAGATGTCGCCGATTTATTTTTATTAGATGTCGACACTATCGCCAGTTTGGAACGTATGGGGCAGAAATCTGCTGAAAATCTGGTGAATGCTTTGAATGCAGCAAAATCAACACGTTTCCAACGGTTTCTGTATGCGCTTGGTATTCGTGAAGTGGGTGAAGCCACGGCACGTGCTTTGGCTTTGCAATATGCATCGCTGGAAGAATTGATGCAGGCCTCATCTGAGAGTCTTATGGAGATTGAAGATGTGGGCCCTGTTGTGGCTCACCACATTGAGACCTTTTTCCAACAAACGCATAATCGTGAAGTGATTGAACGTTTGTTAAGCGTGGGTATTCACTGGCAAAACGAAGAGAAAAAACAGACTAATACGGCTTTGAGTGGTAAGACTATTGTGCTAACTGGAACGCTACAGACTTTATCGCGCAGTGAAGCCAAGGAAAAATTATTAGCACTCGGTGCAAAAGTAGCCGGGAGCGTGTCGAAAAAAACCGATTATGTGGTTGCCGGCGCTGATGCCGGCTCGAAACTCACCAAAGCAGAATCATTAGGTATTGATGTAGTTGATGAAGCAACATTACAAGACTGGTTAACACAGGAAAAATAATGACAGCACTCGCAGACGCAATTAAAAAAGTTGCCACTGGACCGCATCTCAGTAAAGATCTGACGGAGCAAGAAGCATTTGATGTCATGATGGAAATTCTGTCTGGTCAGGCTGACCCTGTTCGTGCAGCTATATTTTTTATTGCCATGCGAATGAAACGGGAGACTAATGAAGAGAACTTAGGCATTCTCAGAGCCTGTCAGTCCATTACCGATAGCCAATCAGTCAATGTCGACCAGTTATTTATTTTTTCTGACCCATTCAATGGTTTTAATCGTCATTGTCCGATGACAGCCTTTTTACCGGCTGTTCTGGCAGCCTGTGGTTTACCTGCAATGTCACAAGGCGTATTTGAAATGGGGCCAAAATTTGGTGTTACCCATGCTCAGGTTTTAAAGCTGGCTGGCTATAGTACTGAAAAGTCGACAGCTGAAGCAGCTGAAGCGGTAGTGAACAATCAGATTGGCTGGGCCTATTTAGATCAAGCTCAGGCAAGTCCTGCATTATTTGCATTAGAAACGCTACGGACACAAATGATTAAACGTCCGAGCTTGGCAACATTAGAAAAAATGATTATGCCACTCAAAGCAAAGCAAAAAACACATTTAGGTATCGGCTTTGTTCATAAAGAATATCCCGATATTTTAGCTTGGTTAGCAAAAGCTTTTGGTTATGATTCTGCGTTTATTGCACGGGGTCTGGAAGGTGGTCTAGTCCCGACGCTGAGAGAAGCATCAAATAATCATCGATTAGTGAATGGCGCAGTTGAGGCCTGCACACTGGAACCTGAAAACTTTGGCATCGAACAAGATACGCGTGGTGTTAAGACGGATCATACGGTCACAGCTCAACGAACATTGGATGAAGGGCTGCAAGCCCTAGCCGGTGAGAAAGGGGCGGCATACGACAGTTTAGTGTATGGTGCGGCGATCATACTTTGGCATTGTGGCCTGATTGAGTCACAGCGAAAAGCCGCTGATGTTGTCAGACAAGTCATTGATAGTGGTCAGGCCAAATCACACTTTGAGGCTGGACTCGTATAATGGTTTTTCAACGTACATTAACATTCAAAACGCTAGGACGTGGCACCACCAATATCACCCGCGATATACAAGAATTGGTTGCAGAGTCCGCAATAAGCACAGGTACTTGCCATGTCTTTGTTCAACATACCAGTGCCTCATTAATGCTCTGTGAGAATGCCGATCCCGATGTTCGTCACGATCTTGAAACCTTTATGCAGCATTTAGTGCCGGATGGTGATCCCATGTTCAGACATCAAGACGAAGGACCTGACGATATGAGTGCTCACATTCGGACGGTATTAACCAATCCAGATCTGACCATGCCTGTGAGTGCTGCACAGTGTGATCTCGGTATTTGGCAAGGTATTTATTTATGGGAACATCGTGCCCATCAACAGAGGCGTCGCGTGATCGTGACCATTATAGGTGAGTAAAATTTATGTCAGATTTTGAACATGATCAGGATGCAGATTGGCCGGCTGACTGGGAGTTTGAGAAAAGTAAAACGCAAGTAAAACAGGAGCTTAATGCGTTAAAAGAGCTGGGCCGTGCGTTAATCGCGTTACCTGTAAAAGATCTACAAAAGTTAGATTTATCTGAAGATCTTTATGATGCCATTCTGAGTGCACAATCAATGAGCAAAGGTGCATTAAAAAGACAAGTTGGTTATATCGGTGGCTTGATTGCAAACAGTGATCACGAAGCGATAAATACGAAGTTACAGCAATTAAAGCAACCTCATCAGGGCCAGGTAAAGCAGTTTCATCAACTAGAACAATGGCGTGATCGTTTGCTGGCTGGTGAAAATGAAGTCTATGCTGAACTTATTCATGCCTTTGATGACTTTGATGTTCAGCATGTCAGACAACTCGTCAGAAATGCACAGCGTGAAGCGAAACAGGACAAGCCTCCAAAGTCAGCGAGGCAGTTATTTCAGTACCTTCAGTCACAGCAGCAAGATTAAATTCTCGGTAATTCGACAATAAAACTTGCCCCACCTAGGCGGCCACGTTCTAGGTGGATATTACCTTCATAGGCCATGATGATATCGCTGACGATGGCTAGGCCAATGCCTTGTCCCTCAGCCTGGGTATCGATACGATGTCCGCGTTTAATAATATAGCTTTCTGCACGGGTCGGAACTCCAGACCCATCATCTTCGACACGGATTTTGACCATGTTCCCTGAACTGGTGGCAATGACATGCACTTCTTGCTTACCGTACTTGTAAGCATTTTCCAATAAGTTGCCTAATAACTCATACATATCACCTTCGTCTGCATGAATGTACGCATCACGCTCAATCTCACATTGTGCATGTATGTTTTTGCTTTTATAGACTTTATCAAGACTGCCTATGATTTTATGAATAATCTCACCGACAGAAACGGGAGCGAGCAGGCTGCTCTTACCTTCTGTTGATGCTCTTTGTAGTTGATAATCAACCAGGGTACTGATCCTGTCGAGCTGCTCGTAGCCTGTTTTCTTCAAGTTTTCCAGCTCGTGGTTATTAGCCAGTTCGCCACGAAAAACAGATAAGGGCGTTTTTAAACTATGTGCAAGATCAGCTAGTGAATTCTTGTAGCGTTGACGGCGTGATTGTTCATGATCAAGCAGCGCATTAATATTGTTGGTGAGTTGCTTGAGTTCACGTGGGTACTCATCATTTAAACGATCATGCTCACCGGTTTCAATCGCATGCAAATCTTTGGCAACGTCATGTAATGGGCGCAAACTCCACTTGAGGATTAACCATTGTGCTAATAACAGCATTAATCCCGTTCCCCCTAACCAATACCACAAACTACGCTGAAAACTGGCTGTGGTTTCTTTAATGTTAGACATGTCTTCAGCCACATTAATGGTGTAGTCAAGCTCTTTACCGGTTTCAGTTTCCCAGACGATGCCGAAAGCCAGGTTTTGTAATTTCATTCCTGCATCTATTTCAACGACAGTGTAGTGTTCATTCGATGGCCCGGGTTGAAAAGGCAGAGATAAAAAATGACCGATTGCTGAAGGAGATTGCCAGACAATCTTACCGTTACTGGTGATTTGTGCATAAAGACCGGAGTTAGGTATAGAAAATTTCGGTTCTGCCAAATCGTGAGTCATTTTTAACTCACCTTTATCATTGATCTCGGCGGCTGTGAGTAGAGTATAAACATAGTTTTTTAAACGTTTCTTTTGTTCCAGCTCTGCACTGGTTTTAAATGCATTATTCAGACTGATGGCAGAGATACCCAGAAACGCTGTTAGTACGAGACTGACAGCAACAAGAACCCGGTTGGATAAAGAGAAATTAATGACTTTCACGGGGCAGGTTAAGCCTGTAACCACGCCCACGTAATGTTTCTATTGGATTAAGTTGTTTATCTGGATCCAATTTACTACGTAAACGTTTTACAAATACCTCAATGACATTACTATCACGATCTTGATCTTGTTCGTAGATATGGTCGGTGAGTTCTGTTTTTGAAATGACTTCGCCCGCATGCAGCAATAGATAATGAAGTAAACGATATTCGTAAGCTGTTAGTTCAATTAGCTGACCGTTTTTGGTGACTTCTTGCGTGGCCGGGTTGAGTGTGATTGGACCACAGCTTAGTGTTGGATTTGACCAACCTGATGCGCGGCGGCTAAGTGCGTTGATACGTGCGATAAGCTCTTCAAAATGAAATGGTTTGACCAGGTAGTCGTCAGCACCAGATTCAAGGCCTTCAACTTTATCTTGCCAGCGACCACGTGCTGTTAATATCAGGATAGGGTAGTCAAATCCTTGTTTGCGTAATGACTGAATCAGTTCAATACCAGATAGTTTCGGCAGCCCCAAATCAATAATAGCCACATCGTAGGGATACTCTGCCCCCATGAAAAGGCCTTCTTCACCATCTGCCACAGCATCGACAGTGAGATTTTGTTGTTTTAATTGTTGGGTAATTTGTTCACGAAGATGTTTCTCATCTTCTACTAATAAAACGCGCATGCAACCTCATGGAACTGAATGGCCGGAGTCACGATCAAATCGGTGATTTTTTACTTTTCCATCGTTATGCAGCACTTTAACACGAAATATCGTTTTGCTACCGTAGTGCTCTTCTTCAACGGAAAGGATTTTTCCGCCTGTTTCAACTTTTGCCAGTTCAGCTGCTGTATGTGTCGTTAAGGGTAAAGAAATTTCATTAATGTTGTTGCCCGGCTCTTGTTCGTAAGGTCGATGTTCATCCGCAAATGCAAGTAGTGGTGGACAGGTAAAAAGAAGTATTAATAAAACTCTATACATGGCTTGGCCTTACTATTCCGTGAGTAAATATAAGCAGCTGAATTGAATGGTAAAGGTTCATCATAAACACTGACATCAGTCGATCAACTCGGGTGTTACAGCCCCAAGCGCGCCATCAGCTCTGGCTCTTAAGTAACTATAAATTCTATCTCTGTTTTTCATAACGCTATCATTCGATTGCCAAGCAGGCATTACCCCAATTCGGCCTTTTTTTCCTCTGGCAACAACAGTAAAAAACTCATCTCTATCCGTTGTTTTTAAGGTTTTTGTTAAGTCACTGGCTGCCAATCCTTGTCCGAAGGTGCCATGACATCGTGCACACCAGGTTCGATAGACTTTGTAGCCAATAAAAGTATCAGAGTCTACCTTGTTAATTGCTTTCACTGTATATGGTCTACCATCCGCAAACAATGGACATGATGCTAATAGTGTGCTGGCGAATGAAAGCAAAATGGCAACTGATTTTATAGGGTTCATAGCCGCTCTTAATATGGTTATTGAAGTGATAAAGAACATCAACAGCCTGTCTTATTTATACGTTCAACTCAATGGTCATTACCATTAATGTGCATGGTATTGTTTCACTAGGCGAACTGTTTATTGACGCCATCTATCTTCGTTTAATGCGTATTTTCATGCCATGACACAGGTCATGATTATTCTATTCATTTCAATACTAAGTGTACCTGCTTAACTTCGGCTGCAGAATTGATACAATTGCTCATGCCTGATAGCAATAACAAAAGATACCATCAAAACGTATTCATCTCGTCTCAGTCATTAAGAAAACAATAACAGACTTAAACTGAACTACTCCTGAATAAAGCTGGTGTTGAATATCAATTTTTCGTATTCTCGTGAACTGTCTCACACGTAAATCATCAATAAGTATGATTAACTGTGTCATCGTGTGAATCAGTTCAAATAATTAAATACATTTACGATTCTGGAATAAAGTTGGAAACGGTTAGCCAAACTCACTTAGAGCGACATGCTCAGAAATTTAAAATTAACAAAATGCGAGTCGGCATTTTGTTACAGCAGGGCTTTATCGCCAGTATGACAAATATTGTCATCCTTATTCTGACTTTGCTTGCTTTACATTCATCAGAAAATGCAAGTTCGCTCTTCATTTGGGGAATGCTTACTTTTTTGGCCATCCTTTTTAGGATGTTGCTTGTTCACTATCTCAAGAGTCATTTTACTGAACATGAACAAACGGCATCGACAGTTGCTCGTTACGAGAAAATATACGCCGCTGGTGTGCTGTTATCAGGACTGGCATGGGGCAGTCTGGGATTTGCTTTTGATGGTGATTCACAATTTAATCATCAATTGATTATTCCTCTGGTCATTGCCGGTCTCTGTTCTGGTGCAATTTATTCAATGCTCAGTAGCCTCACCAGTTATGTCGCTTATGTCTATCCGATGCTAATCTGCATCATAGGCGCTATGTTTTATGTCGATTTAGAAGTAGAAGCGCTGACATTAATCACCTATATGATCGCCTGCACAATGTTATTTAGAAATCTGCATGCAAGGGTCATGGAAAGTCTGCAGTTGCGTCAAGAAAATGAACACCTAGTAGAACATTTAACTCAGATAAATGAAGCACAAACCCACCTTGTTGAAACGCTACAAAATAAAGAAGTATTTCTGACACAGACTTTTGAAAATGCTGGTGTTCCCGTTTTTGTCACCAATGCTGATTTAATTATTCTTGATGTGAATAAAGCGGGTTGCGATTTATTTGGTTATAGCAAGACAGAATTCAAAGGCATCAATATGCTGCAACTACTGCATGATGATGAACCTGATCAACCAGGAAATGATTTTTATAAATTAGTTGAAGGGGATGTTGAGCAATATCAGATCACCAAAAAATGCTTGGGTCGTGACAAAAAACCATTATGGTTATCAGGCACCGTCTCAGCAGTAAGAAATAATAAAAACGAAGTCGATTACATTGTCATTCATGCGCAAGATATTACGGAGCAGAAATTACTTTCAGAAGATCTTCAGTATCTTGCGCTACATGACACATTGACAGGATTACCTAATCGATTTGCCATAGAGAAACACCTACAACTGCTACTTCAGGAGCAAACAGAACCTAATCATGTGTTTTGTTATATCGATGTTGATCAGTTTAAAGTTATCAACGATACCTGTGGTCATAAAGCAGGTGATAAATTACTGATACAAATCGCGCACCTCATCAAATGTGAACTTCAGCCTTCTGATGTGCTTTCCAGGCTGAGTGGGGATGAGTTTGCCATTCTTTTCATGGATACGTCTGCAACACAGGCACAAGCGAAGTTGAACAAAGTGATGGATAAAATTCGTCATTTTGAATTTATCGATCATGATTTATCGTTTAACTCTTCTATCAGTGTTGGCATGGTCAACATCACGCCCACGAGCACGATGACTGATATCTTTAAACAAGCAGATAACGCCTGTTACGCCGCAAAAGAAGCAGGCAGAGATCGTATCCATGTGTTTAGCAGTCATGATCAGGAAATCGTACAACGTAGTGGCGAAATGCGATGGGTCTCAAGAATACAACAGGCATTAAGTAATGACCGGCTGGTACTCTACAGTCAACCTATTGTGGCTACACAAAAGAAAAACAGTACCTTACCTCACTGTGAGTTATTGATACGAATGCTTGATGATGATGGCGCAATTATTCCACCAGGCCACTTTTTACCTGCAGCTGAGCGTTATAACCTGGCAGCATCGATTGATATGTGGACAGTGAGTCATGTTTTGTCACGTATTGAGCGTGCCCGTAGTGAAGGGCGAGACGTCAGTGGTGTATATGGTATTAACTTATCAGGCCAATCTCTGGGCGATACACGCTTTTATGACAAAATTATCTCGTTAATCCATGCTGCTGATTTAGTTGATTCTGGCGCGGTGCTGTGTTTCGAAATTACAGAAACAGCTGCCATTACCAATATGCACAGTGCTCTTTATTTTATTAATGAACTGAGAAAAGTAGGGTGTTTATTTGCCTTGGATGATTTTGGTAGTGGTTTGTCGTCTTTTGCTTATTTGAAACAATTACCCATTGATTTCCTCAAAATTGATGGCATGTTTGTTAAAGATTGTGTGGAGAATTCAGTTAACCTGGAAATCGTCAACTCTATCAACGGTATAGGTCAGGTACTGGGGCTTAAAACGGTCGCCGAGTTTGTTGAGGATGATACGACGCTAATCAGCTTGCAACATATTGGTGTTGATTTTGTGCAGGGCTACCATGTGGGGCGCCCCGCACCATGGATTATTTAAGAATAATCAACATTCTTGCCACTGCTTTTCCAGGCGCTTACCCGAGATGGGGTAAGCGGTTTTAAGCTCTTGAGCAAAGACTGAAATACGAAATTCTTCCAGCATCCAACGATATTCTCTAAAGGCTGGTGTTTCGATTTTATTGACCTTATTGATGAACTTTTGCCAGTGAGGCATGACTTCGGACATGCGTTGTTTGTCTTTATTGGGATCGGTCAATAGACGATCCAATCTGATACCTGCAGCCTGACAATATACGGGCAACCTGGTCAAGGCTTCATCTGGCGTATCATGCACAAACCCCTGATAAATCAAAAAGCTTAATTGTTGTTTGATATCGTTTACAGAGTTAATGGCGGCCAGTGGGATGTTGCCAGACAGTCTTTTTGCAATTGCATGATATTCAGCAAGCGGCTTAGCAATACTCTGAGCGAGTTTAGCGGCTAGATTAATCAGATCACTTTTTCTTTCGGCAATACGTTGTTCGAATGCATTTTTATCTGTGACGGCCGGTTTATCCAAAATAAAGCAGCGGTCAAAGGCCACATGAATTAAGTCGGTTTTAAGTTGCTCACACGGCGTCAGGTCTGTTTGTGCATCATCTGAGTATGGCGATGGCGGCACATTGGCATAGTGCAAGCACATCTGTTTGATATCGGGTAGATTTTTATGTAAATACTTGACTGCATCTGCCTGATTTAACATGAAAAGGCGGCGAAGTCCGTGTCGTGTTAAGGCCTGAGCCTGAGGTTTTGTATCCATTAAGGTTAAATCAACGCAATCCCCTCTATCGACAAGCGCTGGATAAGCGGTGACTTGTAAGCCGTTTTGTTCTAGTGTGATATGTTCTGGTAGTGAGTCAAATGACCAGGTTGTCAGTCCTTTCTTTTCATAGTCACTGTCAGGAATTTGCCTGAAACTGGCAGCGGCTTCTCGTGCCCAGTTTTCTTTTAGTTTATCCAGGTCACGACTTTCATCTAATAGTTCACCTTGCTCATCTACCAGCTTAAAATTCATTTGCAGATATAGCGGCAGATCTTCAGTACGCCAATCCGTCACATCAAGTTCAATACCTGTCAGTTTTCTCAGTTGTTCACTGAGCGCTGGTAATAGAGCGCCCGAGTCAGCCGACATGGATTTGATGCATTGGTCGGCATATTGAGGTACTGGAATAAAATGACGACGCAATGATTTAGGTAGCGCTTTAATCAAGAAAATCACTTTCTCGCGAAGTAAGCCTGGTACCAACCACTCATAACGTTCTTTACTTGTCTGATTCAACAGAGAGAGCGGAATTGTCTGGGTGATGCCATCTTCGGCTTTACCGGGTTCAAAATGATATTCAAGCGGCAGGGGAACACGATTGATAAGAATCTGATCGGGAAACTGATCGACGGTGACTTGTTCAGCCTGATGTTGCATCAGAATCTCTTTGCTTAGCATGAGCAGATTAGGGTCTTTCTTTTCTGCTTGCTTACGCCAGTTATCGAAACCGGCACCGTTAATGATGTTATCCGGTACTTTGCTGCGATAGAAATCAAACAAGGTATCGTCATCGACTAACACATCTCGACGACGAGACTTTTGTTCAAGTAACTCAATTTCTTCAATGAGACGTTGGTTATGTTGGAAAAATTTTGCCTGACAATGCCAGTCACCTTCAACTAATGCTGAGCGAATAAAAATTTCATTTGATAAAGAAGGGTCAATAGGTCCGTAGTGAATACGCCTGCGATTAACAATGGGTAAGCCATTCAGTGTGACTGACTCAAAGGCAACCACCTGGGCGGGTTTTTTCTCCCAGTGTGGGTCAGTGTATTGACGTCTGACCAGGTCACCAGCAATTGGCTCAATCCATTCGGGTTCGATTTTAGCCACAATGCGCGCATACAATTTACCGGTTTCAACCAGCTCAGCCGCCATGATCCATTTAGGCCCTTTTTTATGCAAAGCTGAGCCAGGAAATATTTGTAGCTTGAGGTTTCGTCCGCCTGTGTATTCAAACTTATCTGTTTTTGTGGCGATGTGACTCAGTAAACCAGCGAGCAGTGCGCGATGAATACTGTCATAACTGGCCTCTTGTTGATTGAATTTTAAGCCCAGTTCAGCCAGTTGCACATGCAGTTGTTGATGGATGTCATGCCATTCACGAAGGCGTAAGAAGGAGAGAAATTGCTCTTTACAATACCTTCTTAGTTTATTCTGACTAAGGTGTTTTTTCTTATCGTGATAATGATTCCAGAGTTTAATAAAAGCAATAAAATCAGAACGTTCGTCCTTATATTTAGAATGGGCCTCATCCGCCGCCTGCTGCTTGTCCATCGGTCTTTCACGTGGATCCTGAATACTCAAAGCACTGGCAATAATGAGCACTTCAGTCAGACTGTTTTCTTCCGCACCTGCAAGCAACATCCGGGCTATTTTAGGATCGATGGGCAGCTTGGATAACTGTCTGCCAATGTCAGTAATACGACGTTGTTTATCGACGGCACCCAATTCATCTAAAAGCCGATAACCGTCGTTGATCATTTTTTGTGGCGGCGGATTAATAAAAGGAAACTTAGCTGGATTACCCAGTTTCAACGCTGACATTTGTAGAATGACTGATGCCAGATTAGTGCGAAGAACTTCTGGATCAGTAAATGCCGGGCGGTTATTAAAATCCTCTTCGTCGTACAACCGTATACACACGCCAGCGGCTACACGGCCACAACGCCCTGATCGTTGATTGGCACTGGATTGGGAAATCTTTTCTATCGGGAGACGTTGTACTTTATTGCGAACACTGTAACGACTGATACGTGCATTTCCTGGGTCAACAACGTAGCGAATGCCTGGCACTGTTAATGAGGTTTCAGCAACATTAGTAGATAAGATAATTCGTCGTTGCCCACCGGTCTTAAACACCCGGTTTTGTTCAGCAGCAGATTGTCTGGCGAATAAAGGTAAAATTTCAGTTTGTGGCGGATGATGTTTGCGTAAAGCTTCTGATACATCACGAATATCACGCTCGCCGGCCAAGAATATCAATACATCTCCGGGCCCTTCTCGGCAGAGCTCATCAACTGCTGCCACAATACCTGAGACCATATCATAATCGGGTGAGTCTTCATCGGTTGTGAGGAGAGGGCGGTAGCGAATTTCTACTGGGTAGGTACGACCACTGACTTCAATCACCGGGGCATGCTCAAAATGTTTGGAAAAGCGTTCGGTATCGATTGTTGCTGAAGTAATAATGACTTTTAAATCAGGGCGTTTGGGTAACAGCTGTTTGATATAACCGAGTAAAAAATCAATATTGAGACTGCGTTCATGGGCCTCATCGATAATCAGGGTGTCGTATTGATTCAGGAAGCGATCATTTTGTGTCTCAGCCAGTAAAATACCATCTGTCATCAGTTTGATATAACTGTTTTCAGCATTCACTTGATCATGAAAACGGACTTTGTAACCCACGGTTTGCCCAATTTCTGAACCTAACTCTTCAGCAATACGTGTCGCTACCGTTCTGGCTGCGATTCGGCGTGGCTGAGTATGGCCTATCATGCCAGTAACACCACGGCCTAAATCCAGGCAAATTTTGGGTAACTGAGTGGTTTTACCTGAGCCGGTCTCACCGCAAAGAATAATGACCTGATTTTCTTCAATAGCTTTGGCGACTTCATGTCGACGTTCGATAACGGGTAAGTCAGCACTGAAATCCGGTTTGGGTATCTGGTTCAAGCGCTGTTGCGCACGCTCAACGGATCGCAACACACGCTGAGTGAAGGCGCTGATTTTTTCAGCATCTGCCTTATTTTTACGTAATTGCTGCCACTGACGTTGAAGACGGTAACGATCAGATAGCATGGAGGACTGGATAAGTTGCGTTAAGTTTTGCTCAGCGTTATTCACAGTATGTTTACAGCAAAAAGCAGGTATTCTACAGCTTCCAGGCTAACGAGACAGTATATTTAAAATCATTGGGTTCAGTATCATCATGTACGGTGGAGTCATATTCGTTGGTAATACCAAGCTTAAGTGCCACACCCACGAAGCTATTTAAGTCCAGAATCCAGTCGAAAGAGGTGAGATTACGGTAATCGCGGTCATTGAGGCTGGGGTAGTACGTATTAGAAAACTCTACATGCTGATATTGATTCATACTCCACTTGGTTTCAATTCCTAACATTCCCTCTGGTGTAAAGTCCTGCTGCTCACCGCCAAAGGTTCTATTAAAACCGAGACCGCTTCTCCCCACGAATAACCAAGAATCTGTATTCACAAACTCATAACCAAATCCAGAACTGGCATTAGCACGGTAATCCCAGTCTTTGAATTCATCCAGATCAAAACGTCCACCAGCAAACTGAAACCAGGGAGAGTTGGGTCTTAACCAGTCTCGGTTCATTGAAGTAAAAAAACTTTGTGAAGATAATTCATGATCAGATTCGGCTCGGAAGAACGCGGTTTTATGCGCAGTCCGCATTTGTTTTGATTCATAATCGGCATTAAATCCAACGTTCAGTTGGTTTGTGCTGGACTTACCGGCAGTACCACCAAAGCCAAGGTCAAGCCGACGTTTCCAGTTGGTGTAAAGCCCGGTTCCGAACAAACCTCTGTCAGCCTCTACATGTTTCACTTCTGGTTTTTTTTCTGGTGGCGGCGGTGTAGGCGTTGTATCTGTCGATGAGACAAGGCTTTTTATACGTGCTCTCGGGATAACCATCACACCAAGCAAGGGGTGATTAAGTTTTAATGTGTCGTCTGTTTCAGCGACGACATCAGCGGTAAGCGTATCACCGTTAATCAATTCAATTTTACTTAGGGCTGCATGCGTAACTAGTGGTGTTAACAAAATAGCTAATAATAGATATCTGATTGGCGACACTAGCGAATTCCTCCGCATCCTACATAAAAAAGCAGCCTGAATCAGGCTGCTTGAACGTTCATACTGTTGTGCGGTTATGGGCATCCGCTATTGTTGACTTCACCATCTGGCATCGTAGTGTTGCAGTACATCACGCCACGTAATTTTGCGCCTTCAAGCTTTGCACCGGTTAAATCCGCATCAGTGAGATCCGCGAAAATGAGCTGAGCACCAGAGAGATTGGCCTTTCTTAGGTTTGCACCATTCAATTCAGCATAATCCATCAGTGCATTGGTAACGGTCGCACCTTCGAGAATCGCACCCTGCATTCTGGAATGTGTGAACCAAACACCATGTAGTTTAGCGTTGCTTAGATTGATTCCCTTGAGATTAGCTTCACTCATATCAGCACCATTTAATTCATGGCCGTTTAGATCGGCTTCGCTCAGATTACAATAATTACATTGTAAGGATTTAAGTAATCTATCCAGATAGACTTTTTCATAAGCAGAAGCCGTGGTGGCTATCATGGATAAACCAAGCACAATCAGCATTTTTTTCATTTTCTCTCTCCTAATAAGGTTATTTTTTATGACCACTTATTCATGAAAAATGCTTGTTCTAAAGGACGACGTTGACGAGGAGAAAGTTCTCTTTCTAACTGTTCCTCGGTCAAATTGTCCAGTGCCGCCTGATGACCAATGGCGATCACTGACCACATATGAATATCTTCAGAAATGGCAAATGCCTCACGGATTTTTTTATCGTCAAAGCCGCCCATTTGATGGCTCATTAACCCCATAGATGTTGCTTGCAAGCAAAGGCTGATGCTGGCAGCACCGGTGTCATACCCTGACCAGCGGTTAGGTTTATCATTTTGGCTGAAGAGAGGGACTGAAGCCGCTAAAATTAACACTGGGGCGTTCTTTGCCCATTCCTGATTGCCGGGGGCCAAGGCTGATAACAGTTTTTCCCATGCAGTGCGGTCAGTATTTTTATCGCAAACCAGATAACGCCATGGCTCATCCCCAAAACATGAAGGGGCCCAGCGTGCAGCTTCACAAAGTGCAGTGATTTCTTCTTGGGACACCATAACGGTAGGGTCATATGCACGACCACTCCAGCGTTCTGCCATGACTTTTTCGATGGGTTGAGCTGTGTCAGCGGGTTTTTGAATCATACAATCACCTTGGTAGTTGAATTAAAGCTTTTTTTGATGGGCGATAAAAACCGCCAATATGTCCGATCACTTGAACTAAATCTGCGCCACTTTCTTCTGCAATTTTGTCTAACATGGCTTTTCTATCTGCGCGTTCTTGCCCACTCACTCGGACCTTTATGAGCTCGTGGTGTTCCAGTGCATTATCGATTTCAGCAAGAACAGATTCTGTTAAACCACTGTTACCAATCATAACAACCGGTTTTAATGTGTGGGCAAGCCCTTTTAGATAACGTCTTTGTTTGTCAGTAACTGCCATTAGTGTGCTCACCTGTATTAAAATGATCTGATTATATCAGGAAGGCAATATGGCTAAACAACACAAGTTTACGGTAACAGCAGCAAGAGGTATGTTGCCACTGCTTGCGGATGAACTAAAACAATTAGGTATCAAAAATACCAAGCAAGATCAGGGGAATATCCGTTTCACCGGCACGTTGGCTGATGCTTACATGGTCTGTTTATGGTCCCGTGTAGCCATCAGGGTATTATTACCTATTGCCCATTTGCATGCTGAGACACCAGAGCAGTTATACGAAGGGGTGAATGCACTTCCCTGGGAAGAACATATTCACGAACTTGATAGCACCATTGCTGTTGATTTCAATAGTTTCCGGTCAAAAATAAAACACAGCCAATACGGTGCACAGCGCGTGAAAGATGCGATTGTCGATCGCTTTCGTACACTGTTTGGTCTGCGACCTTCGGTAGACTTATACCAGCCGGATGTGCGAATTAATGTCTACCTCAAACACAATCAAGCCACTGTGAGTATCGATTTATCCGGTGACAGCCTGCATAAGCGTGGTTATCGAGTCAGCAATACGACTGCACCATTAAAAGAACATTTAGCTGCCGCTATTCTGCTCAGTGCGGAGTGGCAAAAATTAGCCAGGCAGGGTTGGGCATTGATTGATCCGATGTGTGGCTCTGGCACTTTTTTGATAGAAGCTGCCATGATAGCTGCCGACATCGCTCCCGGTATTTTGCGTGACTATTACGGGTTTACCGCCTGGAAACAACACGACAAAGATAGTTGGAAACAACTCAAAGCCGATGCCGAGCGAAGAAGACAGTCTGGCCTGGCCAGATGTCCAGTTATTGTCGGCGGAGATGCTGATGCGAGAGCCATTGAAGCGGCCAAAAATAATATTGCTGAAGCAGGATTAGATGACCGTATTCAGGTTAATCAGCGCGATTTAACTGAATGGCCGAAACTGGCTGCAGATTTACCTAAAGCAGGTTTGTTTGTATGTAACCCTCCCTATGGTGAACGAATCGGTCGTGCTGATGAGTTACATTATCTGTATGAAAGCCTGGGCAATATTATTAATGAATCGTTTTCAGGCTGGCGAACTGCACTGATTACCGATAATGCACAATTAGGTAAATTTACGGGCTTAACACTTTTCGACAGTGTGCCGTTTGATAACGGGCCAATTGCCTGTGATGTCCTGTTTTACCGTGCGCCACGACCTGTTCGTTTTAATGAGTTAAGCTCAACGCCTACACAATTTGTGGACGAAGAGTTCGATGATAAAGAACATGCACCTGTTGAGATGACAGAGCAGGGAGCGATGTTTGCTAATCGCTTAAAGAAAAACAAAAAGCATCTGGCCAAATGGGCGCGTAAATCAGATATCAGTTGCTATCGTGTTTATGATGCTGACTTGCCTGATTATGCTTTGGCGATTGATCTTTATGACGAACATATCCATGTTCAGGAATATGCTCCCCCCAAACAAATCGATCCTGAGAAAGCGATAGAGCGACTACAGGAAGCCATGCAGATCATTCCTGAAGTATTCGAAGTCCCTGTTACTCAGGTGGCACTGAAAGTCAGGAAGAAACAACGTGGTAAAGAGCAGTACGAAGCTCAGGCAGCCAAAAATCAACGTATTGAAGTGCGTGAAAATGGACTGCGTTTTTGGGTCAACCTAACCGATTATTTAGATACAGGCTTGTTTCTGGATCATCGTGATACCAGACAACTTGTGAGAGACTTAGCCAAAGGTAAAGACTTTCTCAACCTGTTCTCATATACCGGTTCAGCCAGTGTTTATGCGGCTGCAGGTCAAGCAAAATCAACGACCAGTGTCGATATGTCTAATACCTATTTGTCTTGGGCAGAAGATAATATGCACTTAAATGGTTTCGTCAGTGGACAACATCAATATGTTCGTGCGAACTGTATTGAGTGGTTGCAACAAGCGATAGAAGATGACAAACGTTATGGCCTGATTTTTCTGGACCCACCGACGTTTTCTAACTCAAGCCGTATGGAAGGCGTGTTTGATATTCAGCGTGATCATGTCGCGCTTATCAAACAAGCAGCGGCATTATTAACAATAGACGGCGAATTGATATTTTCGACTAACCGTCGTGATTTTGAATTAGATACTGATGCTTTGAGTCAACTGACGATCGACGATATCAGCGTAACGACCATACCGCGTGATTTTGAGCGAAATAAAAAGATTCATCGATGCTGGCGAATCAAAATTGCCGTATGATTTTAAAATTCAGACAAGGTTTGTTTGATTTCTTGCCATAATTCAGCATACGCCTGACTGACGTTTGATTGTTTATCAAATGCCGGTAATGGTTGACGGTGATCCCCCATTCTTTCTACCACAGCAGCATAGGGGATCGCTGTTTTTAATCCATTTTTTAGCATCTTAGGTGGATGGGCAAGCATCACGCGATGCATGCTTCTACGTCTGTCCACCATATTAAAAAAAGCATGTAGACGTTTAGGCTTTAATTTATGTTCTTTAAAGAAGTCACGGGTTTGTTCAAATGTTCTTAACGACAGATGCGTCGGAATCAACGGTAGATACAAGGAATCAGCTGTAGCAAAAATCTGTTCTGTCAGTAGGGAAAAACTAGGCGGACAGTCCAAAATCATCAATGCATAATTTTCACTGAACGGTTCTACCAGTTTGGCAATCAGGTTCTTTTTACCCTGATCACTTTGTTCGCTCAATTGCTTATCCAAGTGACGGAAAGAAAAGTCAGCGGGAATGATATCCAAGTGGTCAAACTCGGTCGTTCTGACCAAATCACCGATAGGCGTTTTGCCCGAGAGTAATTTTTTGGGTTTTGTTTCCGATTGAGCATCGGTATTCAACAGCCAGCTGGATGCGCCTTGTGGATCTAAGTCCCATATCAGTGTGGGGATACCTTCATTAGCGGCATGCCAGGCGATATTGACGGCGGACGTCGTTTTACCGACGCCGCCTTTCAGATTGAAAAAAGCAATGGTTTCCATAACGAGATTAGAACGACTTAGCCATTTGCTCTAATAAGGTCGTTTGCGCAGAAATTGATGGAGCGTCATCTTCTTTTTCAACACGATGATAACGGCCATCAGCATTTAAAATCCACGCCTGTGAATTATCTGAAAGATAGATTTCCAAGTCGTCCAAGATACGATTACGTAATTTCTTGGATTCAATTGGGAAGCAGGTTTCCACACGACGTAATAAATTTCGTTTCATTAAATCGGCGCTGCCAGCCCAGATTTCAGGTGAACCTTGATTTTCAAAGTAGAAAACCCGCGTATGCTCCAGGAAACGTCCGATAATACTTCTGACCTGAATATTGTCAGACAAGCCTTCAACACCAGGCTTGAGACAGCAGATACCACGGACGATTAAATCGACTTTTACCCCAGCCATTGATGCACGGTAGAACGCCTGAATCATTTCCTGCTCAACAACCGCGTTGACTTTTACAATGATTCTGGCCGGTTTACCAGCCTTGGCAGATTCGATTTCTTTTTCAATTTTGGCCAGTAAGCCTTCATGCAAGGTAAAGGGGGCATGCAGCAGTTTATGCATTTGCGGAATTTTACCGAGGCTGGTGAGCTGAATAAACAGATTGTTTACATCTTCACCAATTTGTTTATCAGAGGTCAGTAAACCGTAATCGGTATAAATGCGTGAGGTACTGCGGTGATAGTTACCGGTACCTAGGTGAACGTAGCGTCGTAACTTACCATTTTCTCTTCTTAGAATAAGCAGCATTTTGGCATGTGTTTTATAACCCACAATGCCATACACCACATGGGCGCCAGCTTCCTGTAGGCGAGATGCCAGCGCGACGTTGGCTTCTTCATCAAAGCGAGCGCGTAATTCCACCACAACCGTGACTTCTTTCCCCGCCTGAGCGGCACTGACCAAGGCATCCACGATCGGTGATTTAGCGCCTGTACGGTAGAGGGTTTGCTTGATTGCAAGCACGCTGGTGTCCGCCGCTGCTTGACGAATCATGTCGATGATGGGGGTAAACGATTGGTAAGGATGGTGCAAAAGCATATCTTGTTTACGCAGCGCATCAAAGATATCGACATCCAGAGTTAAGCCACTTGGCCGACCTTGTGTGAATGGTCTGAATTTCAGATCAGGTCTATCAACTAATGAGCAGACAGTTTGAATTCGACTCAAATTGACAGGACCATTCACCAGGTAGACATTATCACGCTCCATCGCACATTCATTACGCAGGAATTCCACCATATCTTCCGGACAGTTGTGTGCAATTTCCAAACGAACTTCATCACCGTAGTTACGCTGGGTGAGTTCGTCAGCAATGGTGGCCAGCAGGTCACTAGTTTCTTCTGTATCAATGGCTAAATCACTGTTACGTGTGACACGGAACTGGAAACAGCCTTTTATTTTCATGCCAAAGAATAAATCTTCAGCAAAGGCATGGATGATGGATGACAGGAAAACGAACTTATATTCGCCTTCAGCATGCATTTCAGCTGGAAGCTGAATCACACGTGGCAGTGCACGAGGTGCTTGCAAGATGGCATAACCACGGTCACGGCCAAATGCATCTTTACCCACCAGTGACACAATAAAATTCAAACTCTTGTTGAGTAAGCGAGGGAAGGGGTGTGCCGAATCTAGGCCCATTGGGCTGAGAATCGGCAAGATTTCTTCCTGAAAGTAGTTTTTCAGCCAGGCATTATGCTCGTCTGTCCACTGTGAACGAGGTAGAACCTGAATCGATTCTTGTTCTAATTCTGGTAAAAGCACTTCATTGAGCACACGATATTGCTCTTCAACCAGCTCATGCGCGCGCTGGTTGATTAATTTGAGGCATTCCTGAGCCGTGATTTGATCGGATTCGATGTAGGGATCACCAATTTCAATCTGCTGAATCAAACCAGCAACACGTACTTCAAAAAACTCGTCCAGATTGGTGCTGGAGATACACAAATAATTGAGACGTTCCAGCAAAGGCACATTGGTATCAAGTGCTTGCTGTAAAACACGCCAGTTGAATTCGAGTAAACTTAATTCACGGTTGATGTAAAGAGCCGGGTTATTTAAATCGAGAGTGTTTTCTTCAGTCATATTGCCTTTGCAGATCGTTATTACACAGATTTTTTTATAATAATGCAGTTTTATGACAATGCGATGAATTACCAGCGGTATTTGTCATACATTTCCGGATTTGCCCAAAAACGACTGTTCAGCCAATCTCGTTTGGGCTGGTAGTTTTCTATTGCATAACTGAAGATACGCAAACCTTCTTCTGTTCCCGCAATATGCTTAAATCCCATCGCCAGGTAATCAGTAAATTGCCATTGGTTCTTCGTCGCTAATTCAGTGTGGCTAATCAGGATAACATGGGGCGCATATTGATTCTTGATTGTGCCAAGCCATGCCTGAGCAGCAGGTTTGTCGATGGACTCCGTTAAATGACTGATAACAGCCAGGTCTACCGCTTCGATATGTTGAAGCTGCTGTTGTGTAAACGGTGTCGCGAGATGCTGCAATCTAGTATCATTATCGGTTTGCAGACAACTTGCTGCTGTCTCTCCAGCCGTTAAAATCGTTTTAGGATTAAACTGCTCGATGAGAGGTGTCAGTAAGCTGGATAGGGCGATTGAATCAGTCATGACTAAGCAGGATAAAACATCTACTGAGTTCTGGAAACATAAACGTCTCAGTCAGATGACACACGATGAATGGGAAAGCCTGTGTGATGGCTGTGGACGTTGTTGTCTTCATAAACTAGAAGATGAAGATGATGGGCGCATGTATTACACCAAAGCCGCCTGTTCTTTATTAGATATCAACAGCTGTCGATGCAAAGACTACGATAATCGTCAAACCATCGTCCCTGACTGTATTCAATTAAGTATTGAAAACGCGCATTATTTCGATTGGTTACCCGCGACCTGTGCCTATCGTCTCTTAGCCGAAGGCGAAGATTTACCCGAGTGGCATCCTCTTATAACAGGTAACCCAGACAGTGTTCACCAAGCCGGCATCTCAGTTCGTGAAATTGCACAGCCAGAAGATGATGTAGAAGAGTTAACCGAAGCCATCATTTCGCTGAGTTACGAGGCTGACTAGTTAAATGACACCACAAGAGAGCCGAGAGTTTACAGCCAGATTAGAGCAAGCAGCCATCCTGCTGCTTGAAATGGAGATTTACCGTAAACCTGATGATCTGGCTCGCCGATTTGGTCTCCCTGTTCCTGTTGTGCGTTACTGGTGGCGACAAACTGATCAGAAAACGCATCCGGTTGACCAGAACCAGTTAGCACCTCGAGAAGTGAAAGTGATTCGAAAAGCATCACAAACACTAGAAGGCTGGGAAAAAGTAAAACGTTATCGACCAGAATGCGGTGCGCGCCTGCCAGGTGGTAAGCGTTGCAAACGATCTGTCGCCATCCGTTCACCTGAAGGATGGGGGATGGGCGCACTCGCTGATCGCTGTCGTTTACATGGTGGTTTATCGAAACGGCCCAGAAAAAAAGTGAAAGAGGATGACGAGCTGTAATAAGCTAAACCGAACTCATCAACCCTCGCTCTGCAATCTATGATAGATAATACGGAAGTTCTCAAACAACTCTACACGCTGTCTCAGGCAGAACAGACTGGGACTTTCTTTATAACCACAATACAAAATCGTGCCTGTCATATCTTGCTTGAACAAGGCAGGGTAGTGGCTTTATCTCATGGTCCTCATCGTGGCGAACAAGTATTAAAACATTGGTCTGAGATGGAGGTAGAGCGTTATTCGTTTAAACCTAACGTCAAAATGCCATTGGCTGGCCGAAGTTTTCTTGATGATGACACCAATATATTTCGTTTTTTAAATGTATCATTTGATTCTGTTCGTGACGATGTGCCTCACCCGGTTTCAGCCAGTAAAAAACGCATCTATCGCGGCGTCGAAATTGAGGAAAATGAACGAACTGTAGTGTCACAAACACCATCGCCGAAAGTCAAAAAGCCATTGCGAATCTACCGTGGTCAGATAATTGATGATTAACATCAGTAACAAGCCCGCTTGAAAATCGGTATCATAAGCCAATCTTTTATTACTCCCATGTAATGTGACGTTGATTATGAAATATTCGCCAAGCGACTTTAACCAGGGTTTATGCCAATTCCTCGATGCTTCACCGACCCCGTACCATGCAGTAGCTTCTCTGCAGACATTATTAGAAGATAAGGGCTTTGAGCAGCTTCATGAAGCCGATAGTTGGGGACAGTTAAATGCAGGCCATTATTTTGTTATTCGTGAGGCTTCGATTATTGCATTCACCTTAACTGGGGATGATTTAAGCAATACGGGGATTCGTATGGTGGGAGCACATACGGATAGCCCATGCCTGAAAGTGAAACCTAAGCCAGAAAAAGTGCAACAAAGCCTGTTTCAGCTTGGTGTTGAAGTGTATGGTGGTGCCTTATTAAACCCATGGTTTGATCGTGACTTGTCACTTGCTGGCAGAGTGAGTTATGAGGATCCGCAAGGCCAAATTTCTCAAGTCATTATTGATTTCAAAGACCCTATTGCCACTATCCCCAGTCTGGCCATTCATCTGGACAGAGAGGCGAATCAAAATCGCAGTATCAACCCGCAATTGCATCTGCCCCCGATTCTTGCTCAGATGGATGACGGAGATAAACTTGATTTCCGGGCGCTATTAGAACAGCAATGCCGACAGCAGCATCCTGAGATCAACATCGGTCGGGTGTTGGATTATGAAATGTGTTTTTATGACACGCAAAAAGCAGCAGTAATGGGCTTATCAGCGGATTTCATAACAAGCGCTAGGCTGGATAACTTACTGAGCTGTTATGTTGGGTTGCAGTCTTTACTTGCTGCAGACAATACAAGATCGGCATTACTGGTATGTAATGATCATGAGGAGGTTGGTAGTCAATCTGTTTCTGGCGCACAGGGCACTTTCCTGCAAGCCGTATTACAACGAGTCGTCGATGGCAATGAAGCGTATCAGCGTATGGTCGAACAGTCGTTGATGATTTCAGCGGATAATGCCCATGCCATTCATCCTAACTATGCAGATAAACATGATGCTGAACATGGTCCTTTACTAAACAAAGGACCGGTTATTAAAACCAATGCCAATCAGCGTTATGCTACCAGTAGTCAGACCAGTGCCTTATTCAGACAATTATGCGAACAGAATGATGTACCGGTTCAAGATTTTGTGGTCAGAACAGATATGGCTTGTGGGAGTACCATTGGGCCTATTACTTCATCTCATATCGGTGTAAAGACGATCGATATCGGTTTGCCAACATTTGCCATGCATTCCATTCGCGAATTAGCAGGTAGTCAGGATGCGGTGATGCTACATAAAGTATTGACCGCCTATTTCAATCAAAAATAATTGAGGAGTTTTTATCCATATGGCTGAGACAGTGGACGAATTAACCGTTGAATACCATGAAGGTGACACGATGACGGTTAAAGAGCTAGACAAAGTGATTCTGACAAAAGGCGCATGGGCAACAGTAATGTTCCGTTATCAGGATCTTGATCGTAAAACCGGTGACTTTGGTCCTGATAAATACACCATTCGTCGTTATCAAAAACGCAATGGCGAGTACAACCAGCGTTCTAAATTTAATATTTCAAGCCGTGACCAAGCTTCACAAATTATCAACGCACTCACTAAATGGACCGATGAATAAGAGTTTAATAACCCACCTGGTAGCAGCCACATTTGTTGCTACCGGATTATTTATTGATTCAAACGCCTCAAAGGCGATTCTGGCTACCGGCTTGTTTGCATTGGCCGGTAGTCTGACAAACTGGATAGCCATTCATATGCTATTCGAGAAAGTACCGGGACTCTATGGTTCAGGTGTCGTGGTAGAACGTTTTGCTGAGTTTAAGGCCGGTATCCATAAGCTGGTCATGCAACAGTTTTTTAGCAAAGAAAATGTCGATAGGTTTCTGGCTGAACTGGTCGCTGATAATGCGCAACACCCGCTGGACTTCTCGGATGTTATTGAGAATACGGATTTAGAACCCGTCTACGATAGTCTGGTTGCGACGATTATGGAGTCGTCTTTTGGCAGCATGCTCTCTATGTTTGGTGGTAAGTCTGCACTCGAATCCCTGCGAGAGCCGTTTATTAAAAAAATGACACGTTCTTTGGATGATATTGCTCACAGTGACTCATTTCAGCAAAGCATTCGTTCAAAACTCAACAGTCATGCCGTGTTTGATGATATCCATATGCAAATCGAACATATAGTGGAATCACGTCTTGATGAACTCACGCCGCTAATGGTGAAGAATATGGTTCAAGACATGATACGCACTCATTTAGGCTGGCTAGTGGTCTGGGGTGGGGTGTTTGGCGGTTTGATTGGTTTTATTACCAGCTTTTTACCGATTTAGATGACGGTGCCCTGTCCACTCTGCCAACATCAGGCCGGGGTGTTTTATCAGTTCAAACAGCGTTTATATCATCAGTGTGATTTTTGTTATGGCGTGTTTATGGATCCGGCCTTATGGCCGGATCGCCAAGCAGAACAGTGCCGTTATCTGGAACACTTAAATGATGTAGAAGATAAACGCTTTCAACACTTTGTTTCTCCGATTACCCAAGCTGTTCAACAGTTTTTTAAATCGCATCATCAGGGGCTTGATTTCGGTGCAGGACATGCACCGGTGATTACGCATCTCTTAAATCAGTCAGGTTTCACCATTGCAGCCTATGACCCTTTATTTTTTAATGATGATGAGCTGTTGAAGCAACAATACGACTATATTTGCAGCTGTGAAGTCATCGAGCATTTCCATCAACCGGCAAACAGTTTTGCTCTGCTCAGAGATTGTTTAAAACCAGGCGGGCGACTGTTTTGTATGACGGAGATCTATCACGAGGCGATCGATTTTCATCGCTGGAATTATAAGAATGATCCGACGCATGTATTCATATATCACCGTAATACAATCAGCTATATTGCTGATAAATATCACTTTAATAAACCGTATATTAATGGACGACTGATTATGTTAGAGGCTAATAGTCGCTAATAAATTGTTGTCGGATAGCTTGCTGATGTTGTGCAGGCAGTACGATGCTCACCACGACTTTATCCGTAAAACTCTGATCGATAATTTCCCCACGTAATTGTTTGAGCTGGTATTCGAGGAGTTGTAGCTGTGAGTAATCAATCTCTAATGTCATTTCTGCCATTTCTACCCATTTAACGATATCAGCCTCAGCAATCGCTTGTTTTGCTGCTGCGCCATAGGCGCGGGTAAGTCCGCCAGTGCCCAGTTTTACACCGCCAAAATAACGAATTACGCCAATGACTGTATTGATAAGACTTTGTCCTTCCAAAGGAGCGAGTATCGGACGACCCGCTGTACCTGATGGCTCACCGGCATCATGAAAACGTTCAGTTAAAAAGCCTTCTGGTTGGCGGATTCGCCAGGCAAAAGCGAGGTGATTGGCTTGTGGATGTTGTCGAGCGAGTTGACCTAATTTACGTAGGGCGTCATCTTCACTCTGGCAGGGCATAATAACGCCAATAAAACGGGACTTTTTTATTTCATATTCCACCTCAGTGGTGGTCTCAACGGTGTAAAATTCTGTGGCCATGAACACTCGGCTATAGGAAAAAACAAGCCAACAATTTACCATATCGAGCCTAACAACATTTTTGTCGTCAACGAGGCTACATATTATCCGTCATAAAAAGCGTTTGAGCAGACGGTTATCATTATGCTTCAGTAATCAGTTTGGCGATGATAACCGTTGAACATTAAACATCGAGATAACGGAGCAAAACACATTGTCAGAAAGTGCATTTATCGTAGGCCAACGCTGGGTCAGTAATAGCGAAGCAGAGCTTGGTCTGGGTATTATTCAGGAAAGCAGTGGACGTCGTATTGAAGTATTCTTCCCCGCGGCGGCAGAGAGTCGTTTTTATGCTGCTGATAATGCGCCTTTAAGCCGTGTCATCTATTCTGAAGGGGATAAAGTCAGCACGCGTGAGGATGTGAGTTTTGTGATTAGCGCCGTGCAACCCTTTAATGGTTGTTATATCTATCAAGGCGATACCGAGACGGGTGAACCCATCAGTATCCATGAAATGGATCTGGATAGCCGTGTTCACTTTAACCAGCCTCAAGACCGCTTTTTCGCTGGTCAGGTCGATAAAAACAGTCAGTTTGAATTACGTGCAAAAACACTCAATTATCAGCATGAACTCCTAAAATCGCCGGCATATGGCTTATTAGGCGGCCGTGTTCAACTTTTACCACATCAGCTATATATAGCTCAGCAGGTAGCGCAACGATTTGCACCACGTGTGTTACTGGCAGATGAAGTCGGACTCGGTAAAACCATTGAAGCAGGTCTGATTTTACACAAACAGGTCTTATCCGGTCAGGTCAGACGAGCACTTATCGTTGTGCCAGATGCATTATTGCATCAATGGTTAGTGGAAATGCTCCGCCGCTTTAATCTGACTTTTACCTTGATTGACCACGAAAGGCACGACGCGCTGCAAGAACTCGATGAAGGCAATCCCTTTGAGAGTGCTCAAATGGTGTTGTGTGGGTTAAATGACCTATTGGCTAACCCTCAGATGCAGGTCGACATGTTGGCGACAGAGTGGGATATGTTGATTGTGGATGAAGCGCATCACCTGGCATGGTCACCTGAACAATCAAGTGAGGGCTACCAACTGGTTGAGACGCTCGCGGCTCAGATTCCAGCATTATTACTGTTAACGGCCACCCCTGAACAATTAGGTATTGAAAGTCATTTCGCGCGCCTACGTTTGCTCGACTCTGATAAGTTTTATGATTTTGATGCATTTGTGAAGCAAGAAGCAGCATATCAACCGGTCAGCGAATTAATCGAACAGCTTGATGCCGCAGAAAGTTGGACGCAATTATCACCAGCGCAGCAGTCACAGCTTAATGAATATCTCGATGAGATGTTATTTGAGCAGTTAAGTGCTGAAGAAGCGTTCATCAATGCAAAAGTGGAAGCCATTCAACAACTGCTCGACAGACATGGCACCGGTCGGGTGCTGTATCGAAATACACGTGATGTGGTGAAAGGCTTCCCGAATCGACTACTTCACCAATATGAATTGTCACTTCCAGATGCTTTGTCAGATGAAGACCTGAGTCATATTATTTTGCCTGAACAACATTTCACCGATGTTGACTGGTTAAAACACGATAGCCGCGTCAGTTGGCTGGTTGATTTTCTTAAAGCGCATCGCGACGATAAAATCTTAATCATCTGTGCTCAGGCTGACACCGCCCAACAGCTTGAGAACCATCTCAATATCAGTCAAGGCATACGTTCAGCAGTGTTCCATGAAGGGTTGAGCCTGGTGAATCGTGACCGTGCTGCAGCATATTTTGCAGATGATGAAGATGGGGCGCAGTGCCTTGTTTGTTCCGAGATCGGCAGTGAAGGACGTAACTTTCAGTTTTCACATCATCTGGTGTTATTTGACTTACCGGTTAATCCGGATTTGTTGGAACAACGGATTGGTCGATTGGATCGTATCGGGCAGCATCATGATGTGCATATCCATGTCCCTTATTACGCCGATACAGCACAATCCATTTTATTGCAGTGGTATCACCAGGGTATGAATGCGTTTGAACAGGTGTTGGCTGCAGGACAGCGTATTGCGAATGTGACAAAACCAGCACTGGAAGCCGCCATGGCTGAACCAGCAAACCAGGGTTTATTAGATAGTCTGATACAACAAACACAGGAAGTTTCCGAGCAAACGCTGACAGAACTTCAGTCTGGGCGCCATCGCTTACTTGAGCGTCATTCCTTCAATGAGACTCAGGCAGAATCAGTTGTGGCGGATGTTGAAATGTTATCCCGTTCACTTGAGTTGGCCGGTTTTATGGATGATGTGTTTGATGCCTTTGGCGTAGATCAACATCCTCATAGCACAGACAGCATTATCATCGAACCTGGCACGCATATGCAGACACAGTTCCCTGAACTGCCAGATGAAGGACTGACTGCGACCTATCAACGCCACAAAGCACTGGGTCGTGAGGATATGAGCTTTCTGACATGGGAACATCCTATGGTGCTGGGCGCAATGGATATGGTGTTGAATAGTGATTTAGGCAATAGTGCATTTTGCACCTTAGCAACTGATGAGGTGAAAGCCGGCAGTTTATTGCTGGAAGCCATATTTGTTATGCGCACTATTTCGGAACGGGATCTACAGATTCAACGCTTTATTTCTGAAAGCCATATTAGACTGGTAGTGGATGAACGTGGTAAACAATACCAAACCGTGTTTGATGAGCATGATTTCAATAAAATAGCCGGTCGCATCCCAAGAGCAACAGCTCAGGAATTGATTCGTCATGCCCGTGGCCCTGTCGAGAACTTGCTCGCCCAGGCCAAAAATGCGGTGACAGACATGGAAGACACATTAAAGCAGGAAGCTTTGGCTAATATGAATAATGAGTTGGAGCAGGAATATCAGCGTTTGAGTGCCTTGGCAAAAGTCAACCCGAATATCCGTCAACAAGAACTGGATTATTTGAAACAGCGCCAGGAAAAGTTGAATGCTGGCATTCAATCAGCCTCATTATCGCTGGATGCCATACGGGTTGCTATTGTGACTGATCCCACTAACTAAAGAGACAGATATCAGAATGGTCAAGCTGAAAAAAGTTGTCATACCACTCATTATTTTTGGCCTGACTGTTCTGATAGTGGCTGCACTTATTGCCACTAAACCAAAAGCAACAGCCAAAAACACCAAACAAAAAGCCTGGCTAGTGAATGCCATTCCCGCTGAGTTCCAAACAATACGTCCACAAATAACGGTGTATGGTCGGATTGAAACACCACGTGATGCCAATCTTAAAGCGGCTGTTGAAGCTGATGTTGAGTCGGTAATGGTGTTGGAAGGTGAAACTGTTGAGCGAGGTGAATTACTACTGCAGCTTGATAAAACGGATGTTGAACTCGTCAAGCAGCAGCGACAAGCTGATGTGGATGAAATTATTGCTTCAATTGCCAATGAAAATGTGCGTTATCAACGCGACCTTAACTTGCTGGATAATCAGAAGCAGTTAGTCAATCTGGCAGATGATGCGGTTCAGCGAGCTAAAAAACTCGAGCAAAACAAGCTGACATCTCGCGCCACACTGGATGAGTCCTTATCAGCTTACCAACAACAAGTGCTGGCACTTAAACAATTACAGAATGATATCGCTGAGCATCCTTCACGACTGGCACAGCTAGAAGCGGCTAAAAAACGAGCTGAAGCCTTACTCAAACAGAGTGAGGTGAATCTGGGACGTACCGATATACGTGCTCCTTTTGCGAGTCGTGTTGCGACATTGAATGTTGCTATTGGCGATCGTGTTAGGCCAGGCGATAGTCTGATTAAGGTTTATGATCTAAATAATCTAGAGGTGCGAGCCCAAATTCCCGGCCGTTACAGCCAGAAAATTCGTAAGATGTTGGAAAACGGGCAGCAAATCATCGCCTTCACTGTCATTGACGGTGAGCCAATAAAGTTAGAATTAAAGCGACTCTCAGGAGAAGTCAGACTTGATAGTGGAGGGGTTGATGGCTTGTTCCGGCTAATGAATCATAGCAACACATTACCTTTAGGCACGTTTGTCGAACTGCATCTCCAACTCGCAGAACAACAGCATGTTATTAAACTGCCTTTTAGTGCGCTATACGGGCTGGATCGTATCTATGTGATAGAGGATGGACATTTAAAAGCCATGACCATCGAGCGGGTGGGGGAAGTCATCACGGAAGATAATATTCAGCAATTGTTAATCCGAAGTGATGCTATACAAGCGGGTGACTTAATCGTGACGACACAGCTTCCTAATGCCATCACGGGTTTAGCGGTTGAGACTGCCCTGTGAGCCTGCCGGCACATCGCACAGATATCATTGGTATTTTTGCCCAGCATAAGGTAGCGGCAAACTTACTCATGCTGATGATGTTAATCGGTGGGTTTGTGTCGTTAAGTAAACTCAATACGCAATTTTTCCCTAACTTTGCGCTTGATGTGATTACAGTCAGTGTTGTCTGGCGTGGGGCCAGTGCTGAAGATGTGGAAGATGCGTTGACCAGTCGCATTGAGCAAGAGCTCCGCACCATCGACTACGTCGATAAAATGAACTCAACTTCATCCTACGGCTCCTCTCTGGTGACTCTGGAGTTTGAAGAGGGTACAGAGATGGGACAGGCGCTTGATCAGGTAAAAGATCATGTCGCTCGTTTGCGAAATCTGCCTAGTGATGCTGAAACACCTGAAATCAGTATTGTGACGCGATACGATAACGTCGCCAGATTATTGGTGACGACAGATGGCCACTTAGATGAGTTACGTGGACTGGTGCATCAAATTGAGCATGAGTTGCTTGATGCCGGCATTTCCAGAGTCAATATCACTGGCTTACCTGATGAAGAAATGGCGATTAAAGTCAGCACTTCAACACTAGAGTCATTGGGTTTGAGTTTTGGTGATGTCAGTCAACGTGTCGCTGATCAAAGTCAGGATTTGCCTGCCGGGGAGATTGGTAATGGTGAAACTGCACGCCAAATCCGTAGTCTCGATCAACGCCGTGATGCTGATGCCTTTGGTGATATCTCCCTAAAAAGTGATTATGAGGGACGTGTTTTACTGATTGAGGATGTGGCCGATGTTGAGCGTCGTGCCATGCGTGATCAGGTCAAGGTGTTTTATCATGGCCAACCCGCCGTTGAGATTGAACTGCAGCGAACCGAAAATGCTGATGCATTGGCCTCTGCCAGGATTATGGAAAACTGGCTAGAACAAGCCAGACCCACTTTACCCAAAGGCGTGGATATTAGAGTCTATGATGCCAGTTGGTCATTGATTCAGGAGCGTATAAATCTGCTTCTCAGTAATGGTTTGGGCGGACTTCTCCTGGTACTAGCGATTCTCTTTTTATTTTTGCATGGCAGAGTCGCTTTCTGGGTGGCCGTGGGTATTCCTGTGTCTTTCATGGCAGCGTTGACCGTTTTGTACATGCTCGGCGGCAGCATCAATATGATTAGCTTGTTTGCCTTGATCATGGCATTGGGCATTATTGTCGATGATGCCATCGTGGTGGGCGAAGATGCGTTATCTCACTACCAAAGTGGAGAGCGATCCCTATCCGCTGCAGAAGGTGGTGCAAGACGCATGTTAGCGCCGGTTATCTCATCGTCATTAACGACTATCGCTGCTTTTCTGCCATTGATGTTGATAAGCGGTGTGATTGGCAATATTCTGTTTGATATTCCTTTTGTGGTGATCTGTGTGATTATTGCCTCGCTTGTGGAGAGTTTTTTAATACTTCCCGGGCACTTACGCCACACTTTTCACAGTATGCATCATGATAAGCCAGGTCAGTTGAGAGTCTGGCTTGATGATAAATTTGAACAATTTCGTGAACAATTTTTTAGGCCTCTGGTTACTCTGGCTGTTAAAAATAGTGTGGTCACGATCAGTCTCACATTGGCGATATTGATTCTGTCTATCAGCCTGCTGGCCAGTGGTAGAATTTTATTTAACTTTTTCCCCTCGCCAGAAGGCACAACCATTACAGCGAATGCCCGTTTTGTGGCCGGCACCCCCAAGCAAGATGTTGAGCAATTTTTGCAGCACATCAATCTGGCTTTGGATAAAGCAGAGGCTGATTACGAGCAAAATATCGTCAAGATGGCTGTGACACGTTTAGGGAGTGCATCTTCTGCCAATTCTAATGTCAGTAGCAGTCAGGCGGATGAGCGTTTTGGCTCTGTTCAACTGGAGATGATTTCGCCTGATAAACGCGATATTAGAAACAAAGCGTTCATTAATAACTGGCGACAATATATTGAGCTTCCGCCTGGGATTGAAACGTTTACGATTAGTGAAATGCGTGGCGGTCCACCGGGTAGTGATATTGATATTCGTCTGAGTGGCGCGACAGCTGAGCAGTTAAAAAAAGCCTCACATGAGATCGCCGAGAAGTTAAAAAACTATGCCGGTGTCAGTGCGATTGAAGATGATATGCCCTATGGTCAGGAACAATTAATCTATCGCATCAAAGGGCAAGGCGATGTGCTGGGATTGACGGTTGAAAATGTGGGACGTCAATTACGCGCAGCATTTGATGGTCAGTTAGTTCAGATATTTCAGGATGGGGATGATGAAGTGGAAGTGCGCGTAATGCTACCTGACGCCGAGCGTAACACCCTGGCAACACTAGAGAACTTTATGTTGCGTTTGCCCAATGGAGGCAGTGCGCCCTTATCCAGTGTGGTTGAGTTTGAGTCTCGGCGAGGCTTTGATGTACTCAGACATACCGATACCCAGCTAGCCATACATATCACGGCGACCGTTGATGCTGTGGTGAATAACAATAATGCCATTCTAAGTGATATGAAAGCTTCGTTTTTACCGGCATTATCCTCTAAGTATGGTGTGAAAGTAGCGTACGAAGGTCGTGCCGAAGAACAAGCAGAGACCATGACTGATATGGCCCAAGGCACGTTGCTGGCTTTTGTGATGATTTACCTGGTACTGGCTTGGGTCTTTTCCTCTTACGGCTGGCCATTGGTTGTCATGGCAGCCATTCCATTTGGTCTTATCGGCGCTTTAATAGGTCATTGGTTATTGGGTATTGATCTGACCATTTTGTCTTTGTTTGGTATTTTTGGTCTGTCAGGCATTGTGGTGAATGATTCCATCATTCTGGTGACGTTTTTCAAACAATTGAGAGAGTCTGGCCTTGCGACACATCAAGCCATTATTGAAGCGTCTACACAACGACTTCGCGCGGTATTATTGACTTCACTGACCACCATTGCCGGATTGACACCGTTATTATTTGAAACCTCGTTACAGGCACAATTTCTCATTCCAATGGCTGTATCTATGTCATTTGGTTTGATGTTTTCAACAGTATTAGTGTTATTGGTCATACCCGCGATGCTGGCTGTTTATGAGCAGATGGCAGATAAGTTTCTACCGAAGCGAACACAAACAGTGACAATTTGATACTGTATTAAGTCTGACTTAATAATCACGGTGCATGCTGCTTAAATTTGAGTGAACAGCATTGAGTTAAGGATTTTACATGCGACGATATACGCCTATTGTGATGGCTGCTTTTATAAGCACTTTTAGCCCGCTCACTTGTTTTGCAAATGATGCAGAATCCGTCAGCAAAGTGCCTTATTCTGCCGGACTGGATCTGGCTTCACTCACTGATAAAGTGTATCAGCGTCTACCCGGCCTGCTAGCTGAAGGTAAGTATCAGCAGCTGCAGCAGGCAAATGACTTATACAGCAATAGCTTATTTGCAGAACCTATCACCGGTAATTTAAGTCTGTTTAGTGATGAAGTTGGTACTGGACGAGGTTCTCAAGAGTGGGAAGGGGGAGTCGACTTACCGCTTTGGTTACCCGGCCAAAAACAACAGCAACAAGCATTGTCAGCAAAAATAGCGGCTGAACTTCCTGCCTATCAGCAAGCATTGAAACTGGAAGCCTCGGGTGAAGTGAGGCAGCAAATATGGCAAGTAAAATTAGCTGAAGCGCAGTTAGAACAAGCGAAACTGACTTGGGAAACCGCGAAAAAGTTACAAAACGATGTGGAGTCCCGGGTAAAAGCGGGGGATCTTGCTTCAACTGAACGACTACTGGCAAGCAGTAACACGCTGGAAGCACATAGCAAGATGGTCAATGCAGCATCGTTGCTTCAACAACGATTGAAAATTTATCAACTGATTACCGGTGAAAACACTTTGCCAAAACAGGTCGAAGAAACCGTCATCACCCCTTCTGGAGGCGTACAACAACATCCGCAGTTGCAGTTACAGGATCAGTTGATAGCCAGATTACAGGCACAAATGGGACTGGCACAGTATGATGGCGCAGTAAATCCCAGCCTGTCTGTAGGCGTCAGACGAGAACGGGGTGATAGAGCGGAAGACTATACCAATAGCTTGGGTATCGGGTTTAGCATGGCGTTGGATGATAAGGCATACAGGCAGCCTGCCATCGCTCAAGCCTCAGCCGAACTAGCTGATGCTCAGGTGACACGTCAATCATTATGGCGTGATCTAAAAACACGACAAGTCGCTGCTCATGAAGAATTAAACAGTAGTCGGCAGCAGCTGGATTTGATCACGGAACAAAATAAAACTACCCAGCAGTATTATCAATTACAAAAGCGCGCCTTTGATTTAGGTGAAATTAATTTGATTGATTTATTGCGCAGTCAGGCGTTGGCTAATGATAATGAGAGCAGAAAGCGCCTGTTGGAAGTACAAATAAAGCAACAGATTTCTGAATTAAAACAATCGCATGGGATAATCCTGTCTAATAATTAATAAAGCTTTTTAAGCTTAATTTTTCGTTAAGCTTTCTTTTTTAATCTAGCCTCCATACCACCTCCAAAGGGGAATTTTATGGAAGCTAGATCATTTGCACAGTCTGTCACTAAAAGTCGCTCTCAACGCGTCGCAGAGCGACAAATTATTCAGCCTGTTTTTCCACTCACGCTGGCAAAAGCGAATGAGCCGGGACGAATGGACGCTGAACAATTTATTTATCAGCGCTTTGAAAAGCAACACGGTGCAGAGATCAGCCATTTTCTGCCGTTTATCTTGTCTGCCAGGACAGGCGGTTTAGTTTCAGCAGCACTTGGTTTCCAGCCAGCCAGTTATTCATCACATCTTTTTCTTGAATATTATCTTGATAATGATATTCAAACGACGCTCAGTATTCTCACCCAAACAGTCGTTCAACGTGACGCCATTGTAGAAATCGGAAACTTGGCCTCAGGACGACAACGTGCGACTCAGACCTTATTTTTACTTCTTGCTGAGTTGTTCTATCAAGCCGGTTATGAATGGGTTGTGTTTACGGCTAATTCAGCCGTTTCTCAGTGGTTGGCGAAATTAGATATTGAGACTATTGCCATCCGTGTTGCAGACCCAACCAGGTTGCCAGATAAAGGGGCAAGCTGGGGTAGTTATTACGATGATAAGCCTGTTGTGGTGGCCAGTCATATTCGCCAGACCATGGCAAAACTTAACGACACCCCCCTTATGTTGTATTTGCGTCAGAGCTACCAACATCAATTAAATGAATTTGTCGCGAGTTTTCGTCATGACTGAGTTAGTCGAACGTTTACGTCGGATTGCGACACAACAGCCGAACGCACTGGCCTTGCAGGACCCATATCATCAGCTGACTTGGCGTCAGATGATAGACGAAGTGGATAGACTAACTGAACTGCTATTACCTTATACACAGAATGTCGTTGCCTTATATGCCGACAACAGTGTCGACTGGGCGTGTATTGATCTGGCCTGTTATGAAGCCGGCGTCATCAGTTTGCCAATTCCAGCCTTTTTTTCGGCCGAACAACAACATCATGCCATCAGTGAAAGTGGCGCATTAGCGTTAATCGAATCGAAAGGCACGACATTATTTCAATCACTCAAGCTGTTTGACCAGTTGCATCTGTCGTTAACGGACAATCTGATTTTGTTTCCATTAGCCAAGAAAGGTCATAGTCAAATTCCAGAGAAAACCCAAAAAATTACCTTTACATCGGGTTCTACTGGTCAGCCTAAAGGGGTGTGTTTGAGCACAGATAATCAATTAGCTGTGGCTGATGCCATTATCCAACGTACAGAATTACAAGTTATCAAACACCTGTGTGTATTACCGCTGACCACCTTATTGGAAAACCTAGCCGGCATTTACGCACCTTTGCTAAGCAGAGGATCGGTCACCTTATTACCAGCAGCCGAGCTTGGCTTTAATGGTGGACGAGGTTTTGATGTTCAGCAATTTTTACAAACGCTGAGCAAACATCAGCCAGAAAGTGTGGTGTTATTACCCGAATTATTACTGACCCTGGTGTCAGCCACTGCAACAGGCTGGCCAGTACCTGATAGTTTGAAATTTATTGCCGTGGGTGGCAGCCGTGTATCTGCAGACTTGTTACGGAAAGCTGATGATTTAGGCTTACCGGTTTTTGAGGGTTATGGCTTATCTGAATGTAGCTCGGTGGTCAGTCTGAATAGTCCAAAACAACGTCAAATAGGCAGTGTTGGTCAGTGTCTTGATCATGTAAAAGTCAGTATTGAGTCCGGTGAAATCATTGTTAAAGGTAACTGCTTTTTAGGTTATATCAATCACCCTGAGAGTTGGTATCCGCAGCAGATAAATACCGGCGATTTAGGGTTTATAGATGACAACCATTATTTGCATATTAACGGTCGCCGTAAAAATCTATTAATTAGTAGCTTTGGCAGAAATATCAATCCGGAGTGGGTGGAAAGCGAGTTATTGGCAAATCCTATTCTGGCGTATTGCATGGTGATTGGAGATGCAAAATCACATTGCAGTGTCTTAGTTCAGCCTCGGTTTGACACTATCACCGATGCGATGATTGACCAATGGATAGCCCTGGTCAACAAACGCCTGCCAGATTACGCGCAACTAGCAGACTGGCAGCGCTTTGAATGGCCACTCAGTCTGGAAAACGGCACGTTGACGGCAAATGGTCGTCCCGTCAGAACACAAATTCTAGACAGCTACTCTCACCAAATAAATGCTTTATACAAGGAGCAGGCATAAATGCTTTTTTTCGATAGATTACAAACAGAAACAGCAGCAGCACGTGAGCAATTATTCAGTGCACCGATCATTGCCAAAGCGATGACAGGCGATATCACTACCGAGCTTTATATTAACTTTCTGACGCAGGCCTATCATCACGTTAAACATACCGTTCCATTGCTGATGAGTGTCGGTGGCGCTTTGCCGGAACAGAAGGAATGGCTGCGTAATGCCGTGGCAGAATATATCGAAGAAGAATTAGGTCATCAGGAGTGGATACTGAACGATATTGCCGCCTGTGGTGCTGATAAAGAAGCGGTCAGACACAGTCAGCCAAATCTTCAGACAGAAATGATGGTCGCCTATGCTTATGACATGGTACATCGCATCAATCCACTAGGTTTTTTTGGCATGGTACATGTGTTGGAAGGCACTAGTATCACCACAGCGGATAAAGCCGCAGAAAGTATTCAAAATGCACTAGGTTTACCGACTAAAGCCTTTAGTTATCTGCGTTCACATGGGGCGCTGGATCAGGATCATGTCAAATTCTTCGAAGGTCTGATGAATCAAATCACCGATACCGCCGAACAAGATCTCATTATTCACAGTGCCAAACGCTTTTATTATCTCTACGGCAATATCTTCCGTAGCCTGACTGAAGAGAAGATGCCATGCACAGTATGAGAGATGTCACCATTCTGATTACCGGTGCCGCCGGTGGTATCGGGCAAAAGTTAGCTAAAGCATTACACGATCAGGGGGCTAAGCTGATATTGACGGATGTCAATGCAGACAAATTAACTGAACTGAACGTCAGCTTAGGCGAAAAGCATGACGACTTTGTAGCTGACGTTAGCAAGACAACGCAGCGCCAGTCACTGGTGGATTATTGTGAAAATCTGCCTTATCCGCTGCAAATGATCATTAATCTGGCGGGTATCAACCGTTTTGCTGCCATTACTGATCATTCAGATAATGATATTGAACGGATGTTAACAATTAATCTGAGTTCACAGATTGCACTGACACGCGATTTTATTCCTTTACTGGAAAAAAATGCACCATCAACCATCGTCAATGTTGGCTCTATTCTGGGAAGTATCGGCATGCCCGGTTATAGCGTCTATTGTGCTACCAAGTTTGGCTTGCGGGGTTTTAGTGAAGCCCTTCATCGTGAACTGGCTGGCAGCGGAGTGGATGTGCGTTACTTTGCACCTCGCGCCACAAAAACAGCGCTTAATAACGACAATGTCAATGAACTGAACAAAGCATTAGGCAGTGCGATGGACAGCCCTGAGCAAGTAGCGAATGCCATTGTCGACTTTTTGCTTACGGATAAACGAAGACATTATTTTGGCTGGCCTGAAAAACTGTTTGTCAGAATCAACAGTATCCTGCCAGGCATTGTTGATAAATCAATTATCAAACAACTACCTATCATAAAACGTTATTTTTAATGGAGAAAATGATGAAAGCGTATATATTCTCAATGATTCTGGGGCTGGTGAGTCTACCTGTCAGTGCCGATGTGATGCAAAGTGTTGCTGATTTGCAGCATGACTGGGCTAAAGTGAATTACACTTTAACAGGTGATGCACAAGAAAAAGCCTTTGAAAGCTTGGTTGAAAAAGCGAATAGCGTGGTGAAGCAATATCCAGATGCGGCGGAATCACATATCTGGCGTGGCATTATCGAATCAAGTTATGCCGGTGCCAAAGGTGGTCTTGGTGCTTTATCACTTGCCAAAGCCGCAAAAGCAGACCTTGAACAGGCGATGAAACTAGATGATACAGCACTGGACGGTTCGGCTTATACCAGCCTTGGAACCTTGTATGCAAAAGTGCCTGGTTGGCCTATTGGGTTTGGCGATGATGACAAAGCCGAAGTGATGTTGAAAAAAGCCTTGACCATCAATCCAACGGGCATAGATAGTAATTTTTTCTATGCACAGTATTTAATAGATAATAACCAGTATAAAGAAGCAGAAACTTATCTGTTAAAAGCTCAACAATCACCTGCCAGACTAACTAGACCCCTTGCAGATAAAGGAAGACAGCAAGAAATCGAAAAAGCCTTACAGCAGGTCAGATACAAACTAGGGAATGAACAACATGCAGGTATTACTCATTGAAGATGATGTTTCACTCGCAAAAGGCTTACAAACCAGCCTGAAAAACGAAGGTTTTATCGTTAATCATTTGAGTGAAGGTAAGCAAGCCATTAATAGTATTGCTTCTTCTGAGCCGGATATTGTGGTATTGGATCTGGGCCTGCCAGATATGGACGGTAATGAAGTCCTGAAACAAATTCGACGGCGTAATGCTGAATTACCGGTATTAATTTTAACGGCACGTAATTCTATTCAGGATAAAGTCGCAGGGCTCGATAGTGGCGCAGATGATTATCTGGCCAAACCGTTTGAAATGGATGAGTTACTTGCACGCCTGCGTGTACTGGAACGCCGGCTCAGTAGCCTGAAACATGCTGATCTGACCGTAGGCAATGTGTCCATCGATACTCGTGCCCAGCAGGTGAAAGTTAACGGTGAGAATGTCGACTTTTTCCGTCGTGAATACATGCTGTTAAAAATGCTGATGGAGAATGTTGGCCGAGTGCAGACCCGCGATAGCATGGAAAGTAAGCTTTACAGCTGGGGAGAGGAAATCGCCAGTAATGCGATTGAAGTCCACATTCATCATTTAAGAAAGAAACTCCCTGAGAACTTCATCACAACCGTGCGTGGTGTGGGTTACACAATTAAAACGCAATGAAGTCTATTCGTCTGTATTTATTATTGGCGTTATTGGCCACAATAACGCTGGTAAACTTTGTATCGTTATTGCATGGCTACCAATCAAGCATGCATAAAGCACAAACATTGTTTGATTCCCGGTTAGAAAGTACCGCGATTTTGATTGCCTCTGCCAACTCTCGTCAGCTTGGTAAAACAACCGTTACCAATCAGCAAACGCCTTATACCTTTTTTCAGATAATTGATGATAAAGGGGCTTTGCTAACACGTTCGGAAAATGCACCCGATAGCGTACTTAGCGACCTCGATGAAGGGTTTCAGAATACGAATTTTGGTAGCTATCGCTGGCGAAATTATGTATACCGTGACAAGGTTTTACAGCGATGGATCGTAGTAGCCGAACGTATCGATATTCGTTATATGCTGGCTGAAGATGTGGTGATGGAATCGTTACTGCCTATTGTGATGGCAATACCTGTAGCCGCATTAATTATCTGGTTTGCAGTAGGGATTGGCCTTAAACCGCTCAACACCTTTGCCAGCCAATTGAGTGAGAGAAGAGCAGATGATCTCCGGCCTATCGAACTGGAGCGTGTGCCAAAAGAATTAACGACTGTGGTGAATAATACGAACAGTCTGTTATTGCGTTTGGCAGAGGCTTTTGACCGAGAACAGCGTTTCTCAGCCGATGCGGCACATGAGTTACGTACCCCCGTCAGCGTGCTCAAAGTGCATTTACATAATTTGCGAGCAAGATTGGGTAATGATGACGAAGACATCATCTTATTGCGTGATGGTGTTGAACGTATGGGACATCTGATCGAACAGATTCTTGCTTTATACCGAACATCACCCGATCAGGCGGCAGTCAAGTTTGAGAGTGTGGATTTATTTAAATTAGTTCAATCACTTATCGCTCGAAGTTATCATGCTTTTGAGTCTAAACAGCAAGAGATAGAAATGGATGGGGAGTCACACATCATCGAAGGTAATGTGTTTGCACTGGAAACGCTGATAAGCAATTTACTAAATAATGCGAATAAATACACACCGGAGAAAGGTCGTATTCATGTGGTGGTGAGGCGTCATGAAGAAGGGGTGTTACTTCGAGTCGAAGATTCTGGCCCAGGCATACCTGAAGAACAGTATCAGCGTGTATTTGAACGTTTTTATCGCCTGCATGGTGATCAGCACAATAGTGGTGTCATTGGCTGTGGACTTGGCTTGACTATTGTTAAACATATTGTTGATTTACATCATACCCACATTCAGTTGGGGACATCCGCTTGGGGCCATGGATTAAAAGTCGATGTTATATTTCCTCTGAGAGCAGTCAATTATGCGTAGAGTTGGTTTGTTTTTATGCTTATCGTTTTTGGTAATGCCGGTGTTGGCTGGCCCTCCCGTGATTGAAATCGAAATTCGTGATCATCTTTTCTTTCCCGATGAAGTCAAAATCCCTGCCAATACAAAAGTCAAACTGTTGGTGAAAAATATGGATCCGACAGCTGAAGAGTTTGAAAGTTATGAACTAAACCGGGAGAAGGTAATTGCCGGTAATAGCCAGGCATTTATCTTTATTGGCCCACTGCCAGCCGGTGTGTATCCGTTCTTTGGCGAATTTTTCCCTAAAACGGCACAAGGCAAGGTCATAGCGGAGTAAATGACGTGTTACTGAATGCAGTGGTGATAGTCTTGCGTGAGGTGTTAGAAGCCTCATTAATTATTAGTGTATTTCTGGCGCTGAGTCAGATTTTGAATCGCAGTTTAAAATGGATGTTATTGGCATTAATCCTGGGGCTGATGAGCGGCGTTATTTATGCGCTAACGATTCGTCATGTATCAATGGCTTTTGGTGGTATTGGGCAGGAGCTTGTCAATGCCTCGATAAATATTCTGATTTTTATAGCCTTGCTCTTTTTTGTCTATGTGGTGCCTCACCAAAATGACAGACGTTGTCGAGTTTTGACCATTCTGGCCATTATGAGCACCGTTATTTTGGCTATGATGCGCGAAGGATCTGAGGTGTTGTTATTTATCACTGGATTCTTTGGCGTACCGGATTTACTAGGGCCAGTATTAATGGGCGGTGCGGTTGGCGCCGGTCTGGGTGTCAGTGTGGGGGTGTTCATTTATTATTTTATTGTGAACCTTATCCCCCGACATGGTGTGTGGGTTGGCTATCTATTATTGTTATTTGTGGCGGGAAGCTTAATGTCGCAAGCGATAGAGTTCCTGATTCAGGCAGATCTATTCACCTCATCAGAACCTATCTGGAATAGCTCTAATATCATTGATGAACATTCTGTGGCCGGGCAACTTCTGTTTGCATTAGTAGGCTATGAAGCCACCCCTCAAATTAGTCAGGTTATTGCCTACCTTTTCAGTATGGCTACCTTGTTTTGTGTGGCGATGTTCAGCTTTATAAAGCGAGACCGAAACTCATGAAATACCGTTTAATCACCATTGCTAGTGCTTTATTTCTTACACCTCTCCTGGTGCAGGCTGATGGTTCATCCATTGATAAAATCTACCATCCCTATGTGCAGCCATTAGAAAAAGAAGTCGAGTGGCGCATGATTAGCGCTGAAGGCGACAGTTTACAAAAACTCAGTTATGGGCAGTCATTGTCTGATCGACTCTATGTTGAAGGCTATCTTACCGCCAGTGAAGAAAACGATAATTTTCGTTTGCATAGCTATGAACTCGAAGCAAAGTGGCAACTAAGCGAGCAGGGAGAGTACTCGATAGACTGGGGACTGGTCACCGAGCTTGAAAAATCCAATATTCGTGATCAATGGGAAGCAGCTACTGGACTACTCATGGAAAAACAATGGGGTAGATGGGTAGGCGCTGCGAATCTGTGGTTAGAATACGAGTGGGGTGATGATATTGAGGAAGAGTTTGAAACAGCCTTAGGCATGCAAGCTCGTTATCGTTTATCCCCCAGCTTTGAACCTGCTGTCGAATATTATGCTGGTGATGAAACTCGTGCTATTGGTCCGGTTGCACTGGGCGATATTCGCTTTTCTGCAGGAAAAAAACTTCACTGGGAAACCGGGGTATTATTTGGTGTGGGCAAACAGTCCCCTGATGCCACATTACGTTTTCTGACTGAGTTTGAATTTTAGTCAATGTAAAGTTTTGTTAACCATTTAAGGTTTTGTTAATAAGCCATCACTAATATGACGACTATCTCATGAGAGTAGAGCCAAGTGATGCAAACAGGGATAATAAAACACCCGATCGAGATAGACAGTGGGCTGGCAAGCCTTATCAACACACATCTTCAAATACCACATCTGACAAACACAGTTTTGACCTTCCGTTTGAATAAATCACCAGTGTTTTTTCCTCAAAACTGCCATCTATTCGGCTATCTGATACCGACCATACAAGCTCTGGCTCCCCACATACACACTTTGGTCTTTGCGCTTATTTCATCTCTCTTTTATTCAGGAAAACATGATGTTTAGTAATATATTGCGCCCCTTATTGATGACGATGACTCTTGGTTTATCATCGATCCCTGCAGATGCGCAAAGTTTGCAATTGGATAAAACCCAAATGGACAACCTTGGAGTGAGCTATCAAGCGGCGGTATCTGTTTCCGAAACAAAAAGTCATCATTATCCCGCCAAAGTGTCTGTTCCTAATGCGAATCGGCATATTGTTCATACCAGTCAGGAAGGCGTAGTCACGCAAATGTTAGTGGCTGAAGGCGATATTGTTAAGGCAGGTCAAGTGTTGGCCACCGTTAATAGTCCGGCCTTGTTATCGTTACAGGCCCAGTATTTACAGGCTGAGGGGCTGCTCAATCAATTACTCACTGAAATGCAACGGGATAAGCAATTATTTAATGAGGGCATTATTGCCGAGCGCCGTTATCTTGATGCTAAAACGCGTTATCAACAGCAAAAAACCTTGGTTGATAGCCAAATAAAAACCTTGCAGTTAGCAGGAATGCCCTTAGATGCCATTAAAACATTAAAGCAACAACAAACCATGGACAGCCATTTACATGTTCGTGCGGTCAGTGAGGGGGTGGTCATGGCGCAAAATGCCGTGATTGGCCAACGCGTGATGGCTTCTGATGTGTTGTATGAGGTGGCTGATTTATCAACATTATGGCTTGAAATCCATGTGCCACTGCTGGTCGCCAGTAACATCAATATTGGCTCAAAAGTGATGGTCTGTGACAGGGATATCTCAGCTGCTGTGATGACAGTAGGTAGGCAAGTTCATGATATTGATCAGGGGGTTTTAGTACGTGCTGAAACCTCTGAAAATACTAATTTGCTGACGCCTGGTGAATTTGTACAGGTTTGTTTTGTGCAAAATAACAACTCTGTGCTTTATGAGATTCCCTATAAAGCCATATTACGTGTCGAAGGCATAACCCATATCTTTTATTTTGATGGTCAATCTATCAGCCTGCGACCAGTACATATTGTTTCTCAATCAGAGAATAGTGTCACGGTATCAGATGCTTTTTTAAGTAACGGATATGTGATTGATGAAGGCGTGTCATCGCTGAAGTCTGCCTGGCAAGCTGAGGGGAAATAGACATGGATGGTCTGATTCGTTTTTCATTGACGCAGCGTCTGATGATGCTGATTCTGGTGGTTGTTCTGATTGGTTTTGGCTGGAAGGCCTTTAACGATACGCCGATCGATGCTTTTCCTGATGTCTCGACAACACAGGTAAAAATTATCCTCAAAGCACCGGGTATGACACCGGAAGAAGTGGAAAGCCGCATTACCGCCCTGGTCGAAGTTGAGATGCTGGGGATACCCAAACAACGCATGTTACGGTCTGTAGTGAAATATGGCCTGACCGATATTACCGTGGACTTTGAAGAGGGCACGGATATCTATTGGGCACGTCAGCAAGTGGCTGAACGTTTATCAGCTATCAAAGATACCTTGCCTGCTGATATTCAGGGTGGCTTGGCACCGTTAACGACTCCGTTGGGTGAAATGTTCATGTTTACTGTGAACAGTCCCACGCTGGATTTGATGCAACGGCGTGAATTATTGGATTGGGTCATCAGGCCAGCCTTACGCAGTGTTGAAGGGGTGGCTGATGTCAATTCATTAGGCGGTTATGTCAAAACCTTTGAAATTATCCCGGATTTAGCCAAACTTGCCGCATTAAATATCAGCCTTGCTGATATCCAACAGGCATTGGAAAACAATAACCGTAACGATGGTGCGGGACGCATTGATGAAGGCGAAGAAGTGTTACTGGTTCGTGCTCAAGGTAGTCTGCAAAATCTGGACGATATAAAACGCCTGGTGGTGAAGTCCGATGCCGATGAACCTGTTTTACTCTCACAGGTCGCGGAATGCAGAATTGGCTCACTGACGCGTTATGGTGCAGTCAGTGCCAATGGACAGGGCGAAGCGGTACAAGGCTTGGTGTTGGGTTTACGAGGTGCGAATGCCAAAAAAGTCGTAGCCGGTATTGAAAAACGGCTCGCCGAATTACAAGCCTCCTTGCCAGATGATGTAAGCATCAATGTTTTTTATAACCGTGGTGAGCTAGTCGCAGATGCAATTCATGGTGTGAACAAAGCATTGATTGAAGCGGTGGTGCTGGTTCTGGTCTTTCTGCTGCTATTTCTGGGTGATCTCAGGGCGGCGATTGTGGTTGCACTGGTATTACCGCTTTCAGCCATGATCACTTTTATCATGATGCGTCAGTTTGGTTTATCAGCCAACTTGATGAGTTTAGGTGGTTTAACCATTGCCATCGGTATGCTGGTTGATGCTGCGGTGGTAGTGGTTGAAAACATCGTCTCACAATTAGCCGATAAATCACGGGCTGCGGTGCTGCCAAGACTGCATTTAATTTATCGTGCAGTAAAAAATGTCTCGGTGCCAGTCACCTCAGGCATCATTATTATCGTCATTGTGTTTCTGCCATTACTGACCTTACAGGGCCTGGAAGGCAAACTGTTTATTCCCGTGGCCTTGACTATTGTATTTGCATTGGCTGGTTCCTTAGTTTTATCACTGACCGTGATTCCGGTGCTGGCCTCTTTTTTATTGAAACATGTGTCTCATGATGAGCCGTTCTTACCCAGAGTATTAAAAAGGCTCTATGCGCCGGTATTAGCCTGGTCACTGGATCATACAAAAAGTGTGGTGATGATTGCGTTGTTATTACTCGCCTTTGCCGCTGTTTTATACACCCAAGTGGGTAAGGCCTTTATGCCAGTTATGGATGAGGGCGATTTGATTGTGCAATTAGAAAAACTGCCTTCAATTACCCTGGAACAATCCGTTGCTTTAGACAAGCGCGTGCAACAGGCATTATTAAAAAATGTGCCTGAAATCACCGGCGTAGTTGCCAGAACCGGTGCAGATGAACTCGGCCTGGATCCGATGGGCCTAAATGAAACGGATATGTTTTTAATCCTCAAGCCTCGTGAGCAATGGCAGGTGGCAACAAAAGAGGCGCTAAAGCTAAAAATAAGGCAGGTTCTGGAGCAGTTTCCGGGGTTGAATTATGGCTTTACGCAGCCAATTGAAATGCGTGTGTCTGAAATGCTTACCGGCGTCAGAGGCGATCTGGCCATCAAAATATTTGGTGAAGATGGTGACACACTCAATGAGTTAGCTAAACGTGTTGTGCAAGTTGTGTCCAGTATTCGCGGTGCGGAAGATGTCATCACCAGTCAGAATGATGGTGCTCAGTATTATCAAATTGATCTGAATGCATTAACGCTCGGCCGTCTCGGCTTAAGTGTTGAAGAAGTTCTGCCGCAACTACGAATGTTAATTCAGGGAAGTCAGGTAGGCACGATTTATCAGGGTGCCAGACGCTATCCACTGGTGATTCAAGGCGAACGCAGTTTACAGAAAGTGGTGAGCTTATTTGCCCATGCGAGATTGAACGTGGCGGGCAACAGACAGGTACAGATTTCGGACCTGGCCACTTTAAAACGGGTCGAAGGACCGGTATCTATTCGCAGAGAACAAGGACAGCGAATGTCGGTGGTGGTGGCGAATGTGGCCGATCGTGATTTAGTCAGTTTTGTAGAAGAAGCTCAGGCCGCTGTGGCAAAAGATATCGATTTACCGAGCGGCTATCAGTTTTCCTGGGGTGGTCAGTTTGAAAACCAGCAGCGAGCCGCAAAACGCTTAATGGTGGTCATTCCTGTGGCTTTATCTTTAATTTTCTTATTATTGTTTTCCACTTTCCGATCTTTACGCCAAGCTACATTGGTGATGAGTAATGTGCCATTTGCCATGGTGGGCGGAATCACTGCACTTTGGCTGACGGGTGAATATTTATCTGTGCCTGCTTCTGTGGGGTTTATCGCTTTACTCGGCATTGCTGTATTAAATGGCGTGGTAATGGTGAGTTACTTTAATGAGCTGTTAGAAACAGGTATGGCAGTAGATGACGTGGTCAGAGAGGGTGCGATGCGCCGCTTAAGACCAGTGATGATGACAGCGACGATTGCTGCCTTTGGTCTTGTGCCTTTACTGTTCGCAAGCGGGCCCGGCTCAGAAATTCAGCGGCCGCTAGCTATTGTGGTGATTGGCGGTTTAGTTAGCGCCACCTTATTAACCCTGGTGTTACTGCCACTCTTGTTCAGACGATTTGGAGTCGCAAAATGAAGTGTCTATTAGCTCTTATCGTAAAACCCTCGTTAGAAGCAGCATTAAGCGACTGGTTATTACTTCATCCGCAGATTGATGGCTTTACCTCGCAACGGGCCTCCGGTCATGGTGCTGGTCATGCGATGAGTATTAGCGAACAGGTAGAGGGGCAACGCAAACAAATGATTTACTGGGTAGAACTTGATGATGAACGAGTAAAAACGGTTCTTGATGGTTTATCGTCGAGTTTTGCTGGCGCCGAGATACATTATTGGCAGTTACCTCTCAGCGCCAGTGGCATTATTCGCTAGTAGCTTCTTCTGCTTGTTTTTGCATACGTTTTTCTAAGTCTTGCCATAAAGACAAACGCGAAGAGCCTCCGACACGCTGGCCTTCCCCACGTGATTTTGCCAGCCATAAACCGGTACCATTGAAGCTATAAACCGGGGTTAAGTCATTACGCTGAGTGGCTGGTTTGATGTCGGTGATTAAATTATCCAGTACTAACGGTACAGAGCGTTTTGTCTTGAAATAGGTCAGCACCATATGGGCTTGATTGAGTTCTTTCGCTTTAACATAAGTGATACGTAATTTATCTTCATCCACGCCTAATTCTTTTAGCGTGAAATATTTCGCGATCGAATAGTCTTCACAGTCACCACCCCCAATTGACAGCATTTCCAGTGGCGTTGCCCAATAGTCTTTTTTGTTCCAGAGGTCGATATCGTCGATAAACAACACATTGGTATTAAAAAACTGATTCACCAGCTCAAGTTTTTCCGCTTCAGGTAAGTCCTTATTTTCTGCCACCAGTTTTTGCCAGTCTTCAACACGCTTGCGGGCAAATTTATTATATTGCGCCTCAATCTTGTCCAATACGCGTGAACTGATATTGAGGTCAGCGACAAGCGGCAACGACAATATCAAACATGTCAGTATCAGCAATAACGACAGAGGGCGTTTAAACAGCATGGATAGCTCAGACTTTAACGACTGATACCGTAGATGCCAGCTTGTTTAACAATCGCAAAATCTTCATCGTTTGTGACTGCCTCAGCAAGTACTTTGATATCCAGCAAGCGAGAGACTTCATGCATAATTTCCAAAAAGTCTGGTTTACTGGCGTTACTACCAATGTTCTGTGTCAAATCACGTGCGAGTCTGATGTAATCCAGATGCAAATGTCGTAACTCATCAATGGCAATAATATCGGCAGAATAACGTTTGATAAGACTATTTGCGCCCAATGACTTCACAAAACGACTGAAGTTAGTAAAGGCTTTGAGGTTTTTAGTGGCGGCATAGGCCGAGACAGAAAAAGTCAGTAACTCAGCAGAAATAACGGACTGCTCGATACGAGATTCCAGCCATTTATGGAAACTGGCTGAATCAATTGAGTCCATCGTCAGGTTGATACTGACAGGACAGCTAATACGATCTTGCTCCATTTTGAGTAGGACTTTGTTCACAATGCAACGGTCCACAGATTCCGACAATCCAAACTCTTGCGCCATAGAGAAAAAAGTCCCGACAGACAGGGTGTTACCCGCTTTATCTTTGACAAAGCTAAAGGCTTCCTGCATCACTTTGACAGGCTTAGGACCATCATAATTATAGGCTTCGGCTGTGAAGTAGATTTCTGGCGTATCACGATTAATAGCGTGGGTAATGGCGGCTTTCCATTCTTGTTCAGAAAGAGAACTGATGGAGTCATCTTTAATGAAAAAGGCGTTTTGTCCAATAATACTGGCCTGCTCATAGGCTTCAATTAAAGCAGGCATTAAACGTTCAAACTCACTGGTGCGATCAAATTTAACTAAACCAATGTGAACCAGATCGTCGACTTCATAATGCTCAGCCAGTTCTGTCATTGCCTGTTGCAGATTTTTAGCAAATGACTGAATCAGATTGATATCAGACTCATCATAAATAATGGCAAACTCGGCACCATACAGACGATAGGCATGACCATTGCCGGCCACGGCATTGTTCAATATACGGGCCATATCTTTTAAGAGTGTATCAGCCAGTTGATTCCCTTTTTGTTTACTGATATCAGCTAAATCAACAAACTTGATGTAACTCACATACCCGGTATGGCCGCTTGATAGTCGCTTTTTCATGTCGGCGGTAAAAGTGGCTTGATTGAGTAATCGGGTTAAGCCATCACGTTTGAGATTATCATTCAAGGCATCGAGCCGTTGATTTAGTCGAGTGATGGTATCGCCAATCTTGACTGACATACTGTTCATAGACTGAGCAACATGGCGGACTTCTTTGGTCCAGGGCAGACGATCAATCGTAGTAAATTGACCAGAAGAAATTTCATTAGCCTGTCTTTGTATCGCTTTAAGTGGTTGTAAGGTAAACCGTAACACCAGCATGAGTAATGCAAATGCACCCACAAAAATAATCACGGAATACAATAAGGTTTCTTTGGCTTGTTTATAGAGTTTCAAATAAGCATAAGCCGGGTTGCTACTGACATAGAGTGTGCCGGATATTGACCAGCCAGAGCTGATTTCTGATGAAGCTGTGGCAGACTTCATGGGTAACCAGTTGATTAGCCATTGGGGCACGCCTTCCATTTTGACGGGATTTTTCAGACTCACCAGCGTTTTACCATCAATATCTTCTAAACGCATTTCGCGGTAATAGCCCATATCAAAAATGGCGCTCATCATTGTTTGTAATATCGGATCATTTTCATCTTCCATATGCGGGCTAAGTGAGAGACCCAACGATGTGGCGGTATCCTGCATATGTATTTCAGATTCAACTTCGAGATAGTCACGGATACTGCCCATGCTGATCACAAAGCTTGCTGAAAAAACAATCAGAAAAAGTAAGCTGATTAGAATTAACAACTGCTTAGAAAGTGACATATTGATTTCCTTATTACGATGTTCAGGCCATTTTAAGTACTGCCTGATGTATATCGGCTAACTTGATGGAATCTGATGAATTATCACCAAAACGCTAACAATACCCTGACCACGACATCACAGCAAGCATCATCAGCGCGGGCAATAAGTCTTTTGTTTCAGCAGGTAGATTGCTACGATCAGCGTTTCATTTATAGGCGATACAGATGTTATTAGTATTAGTGCAGATGGGGCTTCTCATTGCCTGTGGTTTTGCCTGGAAACAATGTGCACCAAGGCATATTCCAGCTCTGGCACACCGCCGCGCCTTAACCGATCTGGTTTTCTTTATTTTACTGCCAGCCCTGGTGTTAGATGTCATCTGGGGCGCACCCATAGATAAGACCTCTCTTAAAATTTCTCTCACGGCATTTTCTGGTTTGCTAACAGCAGGCATTGTTATGTGGTGTTTATTGCGATTTATCAAAACCACGCCTGAACAAAAAGGCGCACTGATGCTGGCTGCAATCTTTCCGAATGTGACCTACCTTGGTTTACCGGTCACCAATCAGGTACTCGGCTCATGGAGTAATGCCATTGTGCTGCAATATGACTTATTTGCCTGCACACCGGCGTTGATGACTTTTGGCATATTAATGGCGCATCATTTCGGTGGGGCGGGTCAGCAAAAAGTCCATCCCTTAAAAGAACTCACCAAGGTGCCGCCATTGTGGGCGGTTGTGATCGCGCTTTTATTAAATGTGCTGCATGTGCCACGTCCAGAACTGGTTCATCACACATTAACGACATTATCTGGTGGTGTGGTGCCACTGATGCTGATTGCCTTGGGCATGAGTATTCGCTGGGACAGCTTAAGATTACGTTATTTACCGCTTTTATTGCCGGTCGCTGTGATTACCTTATTATTAGTTCCGGTGGCTGTGTTTTTCACGGGGGGCTGGTTCGAACTGCCTGCGGATATCGCATTGGCCGTCGTGCTTTTGGCTGCCATGCCAACTATGGTGTTTGGTGTCGTGATATGTGAACGTTACCAATTAGATAGTCCACTCTATGCTGCCGCAGTCACATTGACGACCTTATTAAGCGTTGTCACGTTACCTTTATGGTTTCATTATTTACCCGGCCTGTAGTCAGACCAGATAAAGCCGGCTGCTTCAACGGCCGCAATCACATGTTGCATGGCTTGCTCAATTTGTTCAGCGTCACCACGCAAGCTGAATTCAATTTGAGGCTCATCGCCGAGTTTGGGCAAGCTTGATAATTTTAACTGCGGATATTGGGCGACAATCTCATTCATTGTCGGCAGTAAATCTGACTCACGCCCTTTTGTAATGGTAATGATTCTTTCCGCTTTGGGACGCAAGCCCTGTAAGTGTGGGTAATGGGTATCTAAAATCCATTCCAGCATGGGCCAGGACATTTCAGGGAAGCCCGGCATAAAGTGATGGTTATCCAGACTAAAACCCGGCACGCGATTAATAGTATTGGGAATAATGCGGCTACCTTCGGGTAAGTGGCCCATCAAAATACGATTAGGATAGGCATCTTTACCAAACTGATCTTCAATTGCTTTGACTGCATCAGGGTGAGGTTTGATCTCAACGCCTTTCACTAAAGCAGCCGTCTGGCGGGTTCTATCATCCGGAGTGGCACCAATGCCTCCGAAGCTGAACACCAGATCAGGACTGCTCATTGAAAAGCGTAAGGCGCGTTCCAATTGCTGTGGATCGTCACCAACAATTAATGTCCAACTTAATTCCAAATCACGTTTGGCCAGAACGGATTGTAAATGAGCGAAATGCTTATCCTGACGTTTGCCACTCAGAATTTCATCACCAATGATTAGCGCGCCAATATTCATTATTCAGTCTCTGGACGGTTACGCATAAAATCAGCTGTCTGTACAAACGACGCCATCAGCTGTTCTGAAAATAAGGGATCTAAATCCATCGATTTTAATGCCTGAGCCATACAATAAAGCCATTGATCACGTTCTTCGATACCAATAGAGAAGGGCAAGTGTCGAGCTCTCAGTCTTGGATGACCGTATTTATCAGTATATAAAGGCGGGCCACCCAACCAGCCAGTCAGAAACAAATATAATTTTTCTTCACTGATACTGATGTCTTTTGGATGGTAATCACGAATATGTTGTGTTTGAGGCGTCTCACACATCACCTCATAAAAAGTTTTGCATAGATGTCTGACACCGGCTTCGCCACCGATACGTTCGTAGGGAGTTGCTATTTCAGCCATGATTGAATTCAACAAAAAAAGACTAGTTTAACCTTGTTGAACAAGACGATAAAGCGAATCAAGGTTGCGAGCTTGGCCACAGACCGGGATAATTGGCCCATCTTTTAGCAATAAACAGGAGAATTATCCTATGAGCGATAGAATTGTCATGCGTACAGGTGAAGCACTGGTTGGCGGTGGTCCTGCTTTTACAGCGGCTGAGCCAGAAGTGGTTATCGGTGAATTAGACGGTCCATTTGGTACCGCATTTGCTAACCTGATGGGCGACCAAGTACAAGGTCACTCACGCGTATTAGCGCTGATGAACACTGACATGCAAGTTAAACCTGCCACATTAATGGTCAGTAAAGTCACTGTTAAGAAAACAGCTTACACCAACATTCTGATGGGTACAGTTCAAGGCGCTATCGCTAACGGCGTATTAGATGCTGTTCGTAACGGTACTATTCCAAAAGAAAAAGCGAACGATTTAGGTATCATCGTTTCTGTATGGTTGAACCCAAGCATCGTGACTGTTGAAGACTTAGATCACGAAGCTTTATTCAACATTCACCGCGAAGCCACTCGCCGTGCTATCGAAAAAGCCATGAATAACGAGCCAAGCATCGATTATTTATTGGAAAATCAAGATAAATTGGTTCACAAATATTACCAAAAAGAACTTGATGCTAAAAAATAAAAACTGGAAACTCAATGAGTTAGCTGTGGTCTCTGTATAAGAGGAGATATTCACAGCCTCAAGTTTTAAACGGTCTGTCTTTTAAACTGGACAGACCGTTTTTTTTGCCATGTATAATCGGTGGCAAATGAAGAAACATTCAAGGTAGATATGGACCTCTATTCCATTGATAAATTAATGCATGAAACCCGACAGCTTGCGGCAAAATACCGTGAAGCTACTGGGAGCACCTTACCGATTACTGGCGAGATTGCCCGCTTTGATGCAGCAAGAGCGCTCAACCTTTCACTGATTAATGACCCCAACAGTCCGATTGATGCGACCGGCAAGGAAGGGCATCGGCAGGATAAACGTATTATTATCAAAGGCCGAGCCATTTTTGATAGCAGTAAAGCCAGCCCCAGAATTGGACAATTAAATCCTGAACAGGATTGGGATCTGGCTGTATTAGTGCTGTTTGATGAGCACTACGACGTCGATGAAATCTATGAAGCAAGCCGTGAAGCTATTGCGGATGCATTAGATAATAAAAAAGACAGTAACCGAAAAAAGCGCGGTGCCATGTCTATCGCACAATTCAAGATTATTGGTGAACGGGTATGGACCCGCGAAAACGGTCTAGAAACCGACGTATGGGAAAATCAGGACGACTAATCATTTGAGGGTAAATGGATGACTATTACGGGATTTATATTTTGGGCTGTCGTTGTTGTTTTAGTTGTTTACCTCATCATCATCTATAACAATCTGGTTAGTCTCAAACACAATGTCAGTAAAGCCTGGTCAAACATTGATGTATTACTCAAACAACGCCACGATGAACTGCCCAAGCTGGTCGAAACCTGTCGGCAATATATGCAGTACGAACAGGACACCCTGGAAAAAGTCATGCAGGCGCGCGCATCCGTTGCCACTGCTCAACAAAATGGTGATATTTCAGCGTTAGGTTCTGCCGAAGGGGCATTACGCATGGGATTAGGCAGCTTATTCGCTGTAGCTGAAGCCTATCCGGAGTTGAAAGCAGATCAATCATTCCAGCATTTACAGGCTCGGATTACGGGGTTAGAAAACACTATTGCAGACCGACGTGAATTTTATAATGAAAGCGTCAATATCAATAACGTCCGTATCGAGCAATTTCCCGATGTTATCCTGGCACGTTTTTTTGGCTTTAAATCGTTTACCTTGCTTGAATTTACATCCGAAGAACTGGTTGATCTCGATATCAAGAGCTTGTTTGAACGCTAGATGCAGGACTGGTTGGCTTCGCTCTCTGTTGAGATAAATAAGCTCACTGTTACTGAGTTTTATATTGCAACGGGCGTCTTATCGGCGATAGTGATCGTCGTGTTTTATCAGATGGTCAAACACTATAAATATGCCAGACTGATTGAAAATGTACCCACGGCTAAAATCCGCTCCGCACCACAGGGATATGTGGAACTGATTGGTACCACTAAATTAATGGATGGCCCACCGATTATTTCGCCGGTATCAGGTACAAGATGTGTCTGGTTTCGTTATACGATTGAAGAACAAGTCACTGAATATGAAGGGAAAGGGCGCATCAAGTCGCGCTGGAAAGTCATTAAAAAACATAGCAGTGATGATATTTTCTTGTTAGATGATACTTCGGATCAGTGTGTAATTGATCCGGATGATGCCAATGTCATTACAAAACGTAAAAATCGCTGGTACAAACGAGATACTTTTCCTGCCCGTCGTTATACCGAGTGGACCATACTGGAAGGGGATTATCTTTACGCATTGGGTGATTTTCAAACCGTTGCCAGTGTTGAAGACACAAGTTTAAAAAATATGATGACCGCCACCTTAAAAGATTGGAAACAGGATGCTAATGATCTGTTACATCGTTATGATAGCAACCGTGATGGTCAGCTCAGTCAGCAAGAGTGGGAGCAAGCAAGACAAGATGCTTACCAGCAAGCGAAAGTAAAAGTCGGTGCCATGGCACATGAAAAACCACTGAGTATACTGAAAGCATCAACACAGAAAGACCAGCCATTTATTTTATCTACTGAATCAGAAGCGAACTTGATCAACCGTCACAAAAGCATTGCTTATGCATGTGGACTTGGCTTTTTTATCGTGGGTATCTGTCTGGTGTGGATGATAAATCAACGAATAGGGATAGCATGATCGAACGCATTGATGAACTATTTGCAGACAATGGTTTGTTATCAAAACACATTTCAGGTTACACCAGTAGAACCCAGCAATTGGAGATGGCACGGCAGGTCGGTGAAGCGCTAACGCATGGCGATATTCTCATCGCTGAAGCCGGCACGGGTACAGGTAAGACCTTTGCCTACCTTGCACCAGCCATGCTTTCAGGGCAGAAAGTGTTTATCTCAACGGGTACAAAAAACTTACAAGACCAATTATTTAACAAAGACTTACCAAAACTTCGTGAAGTACTTTCTGTACCATTAAAAACCGCTTTATTAAAAGGTCGAAGCAATTATTTATGCCACCATCGTCTTGGTCTGGCTGAGTCTGAACCTGGTCAGCAATACCATCAACACACCCTGCAAACCTTACGAGAATGGAGCGGTAAAACAACCACAGGTGATTTAAGTGAAACGGATTTATTAGAAGAAAACTCGCCGCTGTGGCCTAAAGTGACTTCAACGGTTGATAATTGTCTTGGGCAGCAATGTCCGCAATACGATGAATGCTTTATTGTTGAGGCCAGACGTAAAGCGCAGGAAGCCGATATTGTTGTAGTGAACCATCATTTATTGATGTCAGATATGGCATTGAAGTCGTCTGGCCAGGGCGAGGTTTTACCTGATGCCGATGCCTATATTATTGATGAAGCCCATCAACTTCCTGCCATTGCCAGTCAATTCCTCGGCCATCGGATCAGCAGTCATCAAATCCAGGAATTAAGCCGCGACAGTATCCGTGAAATGGAAGCTGAAGCAACGGATATGAACGATATCCGCACTGCAGCAGAACAATTGGATAATCGTTTACATCAATTTAATCTGGCTCTAGGTGAACATGAGCAACGCGTTCCCTGGCAACCCGTGTTAGAAAAGTCACAAGATATTATAGAAAAGCTCGATATCTTACTGGAATCATTAGAGAAATTAGAAATTCAACTCGATGCAGCTTCCGAGCGGGGCAGAGGCTTAGAACAATGTCACCAACGCTGTCAGGATTTGATTGAACGTTTGTCCATATTTCAGCAAAACGAACAAACAGACTTAGTTTTATGGCTGGACAACCGTAATTCGAGTTTTATTTTGCATGCCACGCCACAAGAAGTCAGCCAGTATTTCCAAGCCTGGATAAAAGATAAACCACAGGCTTGGGTCTTCACTTCAGCCACTCTCACGGTAGCAGGCAAGTTTAATAACTTCACTCATCAGCTAGGTTTGGAAGATCCGGTGACAGCCAGCTGGCAAAGTCCATTTGATTATGGCAAACAAAGCTTGCTTTATATGCCGACGATTCCAATTGAGCCATCCAACCCGAATTACAATAGCCATGTGGCAGAAGTCGCAAAATCAGTCATTGAGCACAGCCAGGGGCGAATCTTTTTATTATTCACCAGTTATAAAGCGATGCATGAAGTCGCTGAAGCCTTAAAAGAATCTGATTATCCCGTGCTGGTTCAAGGTTCTGGTGCTAAAACGCAACTGCTTGAAGAGTTTCGCAGTCATGGCAATGCCATTTTGCTAGGTACGAATAGTTTCTGGGAAGGGGTAGATGTTAGGGGAGAAGCGTTATCTTGCGTGTTGATTGATAAAATTCCTTTTGCTTCACCTGGCGATCCGGTGCTGGAAGCACGCATTAATGATTTAAAAGAGCGGGGCGGTAATCCCTTTCGAACGATCCAAATCCCTGCTGCAGTTATTCAGCTAAAACAGGGAATTGGCCGTTTGATTCGTGACACCCATGACTCTGGTGTGTTGGTATTATGTGATCCACGTTTTCTGAGTAAACCCTATGGCAAAGTGTTTATGCGGAGTTTACCGCCAATGCCAATCAGTCAGAATATTGAAGATGTGGAAACTTTTTTTGCCAGTCGCGTTTGATAAGCACTAATTGAGGATCGGCAGGGATTTACGCATAAGTAGCCAAAAAACTCTAACCGACTGAGTTAACTTAAATATCAGATATTCTGAGATTTGTGATCATAACGCTGTCTTTTGCCGCTCCTTCATCCATACCGGCAATAATTTTCCGGTAAAACGTGAACTAATTCGTTATAAGTCTGTTTTTACATTAAATTTTTCTGTTAATTATATTGGTCTATTTTTTGCTTAATTCAGCTAACTGTTCGTAAATAATTCATTACTTCAGAGGCTTTATATGCAGATAAATAGCGGTGACCAAATCAGCCAAGTCTATCGAATGAACAACGATACTTCTGCTGTTGTATCAACTCATTCGAGTGATACAACTAAAGGTCAAGCTGCTGACAAATTAACTCTCAGCGAAGCAGGACGTAATGCCGGAAATAAATGGCAGGTAATAGCCAATCAATATGATCCGACGAATATTTCTTATAATGAATTAACTAGCATGTCATTCAATTTACAAGAAAGCGGTTTGATAACGCCAGCTGAAGGCTTAGCTATGAGAGCTCCGCCTAGTAGAGACTTTAATCCGAATGAAAAATATGACACGTTAGCCTTAGCGCGACAAGCAGTGGAATTTGATAACTCTTTGGGCGCGACACAAGATAAATCTGCGCAGTTAAGAGTCAGAGTACTCGAAGTATTGGAAACATTACATAATTCAGGCAAATGGGGAGGTTGATACATGCCTCCCCAGCTCTAAAGCGGAAAATCGTGCCTCTCGGTCTTGATGCCATAGTTATACCAAAATCAGATGCTGAGGAATTAATTAAACTTAATTAATTCAATATGTTATATAATATTTGGTACTATATAGACGAATCCTTGCCAACCCACTAATTTAGATCAGCTGCATATTCTTTTATCACTTCCATAGGAATCACTTCAGTGGCACGCTGGTGTGTGGCAGCCAGATAAATTTTAGGGGCCATATCATGCTCATAAGCTTCCAGCCAGCGCTGAGCACATAAACACCACCGATCACCAGGTTTCAAGCCAGGAAAACCAAACTCTTTCATTGGTGTGGTTAAATCATTACCACGAAAACGTGAATATTCCAGAAATGCCTGACTGACTTGAACACAGACTGTGTGCTGACCGTAGTCAGCATCACTCGTATTACAACAACCATCACGGTAGAAACCTGTGAGAGGATCTTCACTACAGCTTTCTAACTTCTCACCAAAGACATTCAGCGATTCATCAATATCCATCTAACTTTCCATTAGTCATATTTAATGTATTTAAAGCGAGCATCATCAGGTGTGCCCACTAAGGCGCCATCATCAAGTCCAGGCTGCCACATCACCACTTCTTCAAATTTTTTCGCTAACTCAAAATCTTTATCGGTAATACCTTTTGCCGCATGATTAGTCAGCTTGACGATAACAAAGGCATAAGACACCGTTAAATCCGGATGGTGAAAACCCGCCTCAGCTAAATGACCAATGGTATTCACTACCATTAAAGTACTTTTCCAGCCACTGGTTTTATATTTGCGACGTATCCAGCCGTTCTCTAAATACCAATGTGGAAGCTCTTCTTTTAAACGCGCTTCAACTTCTTCATCTGTATAGGTTTTTTCAGTACCATCTTCACGCCAGCCCATAATTAGCTCCTTATGTTTATTTCTATCCACTCCAGTTATACAGAAATGAAATCATGAGTCAAAAACAGATCAGGGTTTGTAAGCAAAGCAGGTAAGCGTAAGATAGGGAGTCAGTAAGCAATCAACGAGGTAATTTATGTCAGAGCAAACAAGTTTTAAGGATGCAGGGTTTTTATCAGAGCAATCAAGAACTGGCACGCTCAGTGTAGAAATGCACCAAACCCCACAATACCTTGTTTGTGAAGATTTAAGTCAGCTGGGTCAATCAATTTTAAATCACTGCCGTATTCGTCCTGATGATAAAAGCGAAGTTTATCTAAGTCTCTATTTCCAACGTATGTTGTCTCACTTTCAGTCCGTTCTGCTAATGGCTGAACGAGGCATGATCCACGAAACAGAAATCATGTCACGCTGTTTGCTGGAAACCTTATTTAATCTGGCAGCGTTTTATCGTCATGAAGACTTTCTCGAAGCCATGACAGATGGCGACACCGATCAAAGAAGGGAAGTACTGACACGGTTTTATCTAAAACAGCTTGAGGTCCATGCCCTGACAGAACTTGAAATGAATGATTTGGAACGCATGATTAACAGTGCTGATGAAATTAACCGCGGTGATGTCAGCACTGCCATCAAAGCTGAAATGGCTGGTTTGATGAGCGAATACCGAACTGAATATGCGTTTTTGAGCGAAACGGTACATTGCCGAATTCATTCTGTCGAACAAGACTTGGAAATGGACGATCATCAAATTATCGTTGGTATTGCCACCCGTGCAGAAGACACCAATCGTTTAGCCAGTTTATTAATGAATGCGGCTGATTATTTGATTGATGGTATCACCATCATACTTGAGTTACACAAACAGCCTGAACAACACGCTCACTTTGAACAAATCAGACGACAGGTTCAAAAAGTCTGGCAAAACACGACTGTTAAGGTCGCTCATCGTTAAAAACAGTATTTTTCAAATTTTAAAATCTGCAGGGTGATTACCCGAAATAAATGTCAGATTTTAAATTTTGAACGTACAAAGAGAAGGGGGCGTTTATACTCATTAAATGCTCCTTTTTTTATAGTCATCATTTCTTCTTTGTTTTTCTGAGTATCATATTCTCTCGATATAGTTCATCCACTAACTGCTGATTGATATGCAAAGCCAGAATTTCACCACTGGTAAATTTCTCTCCGGATGGTGACCAAAGAAAACCATTTCCAAAAGACCATCCTTCAAAACAATGACGTCTTCCAATTGTTGGCATCTTGCCACCAAGCAATAAAAGACACTCAATAATCACTTTAGGGGCACAGTTTGTTTGCTCATAACGTGCCACGGTTCTTGGTGATAATTCCAAATATTCTGCGACTTGTTTCTTTGTCATTCTGGCAGCATATCGAGCCTGTCTAAATGTCTTTTTCATCTTAAATATCTGTTTATCAACTGCCAGAAGAGGCTAATTTTAATAAGAGCATGTAAATACTCACATCTCTTACTCTTATTGTTCTTAGATATTCTATTTAACATAATATATACTATGCGAACTTATGTAGATGTGAAAACGAGAGCCGAATGACTCAATTTTTAAGATGTTCAAATCCGCTTCTGGTCTGTTCTTATAATATGCGTTATGACAAATCGATCGCTGTCATTGAGGATGTTTTTGTATATCGTTTTAAAGGTGTTCGGAATTTAAAATCTGGAATTTATTTCGGATAATTACCCTGCAGATTTTTAAATTCAAAAAGTGGTTATTCAGCACTTTTTTGTCTGCTTGTTTTATTTATTAAATCTCAAATTCTGGTTACTCAGAGATCCAAACCAATCATTAATAAATGTTAGTAAGTCCAGATGGACGATTTTGTATTCTGTAATTTTGTCTCAAACCGGACTTACTAGCGTTGGTTATTTTTTCTCCCGCTGCATCAAATCTCTTACTAAAGTAAAACTGACATAAATAAATACAGCTGGAATTAAGCCATATATTAAAGCCAGTTCTAATGTGGTTGCGAAGTTAGCCTGAGTAACCACTAAAATCATGTACGAAACATAAGATGTATATAAAAGAAGGAATAAAAACCCCTCAAACCGGGTTAATGTGGCACCCACAAAAAATAAGGGTAAACACAGAACTGAAACAGCCAACATGACAGGTATATCTAATGTTGCCAGTTGTGGGCCCGCAATTAATGGTTCTGGTGAGATGAGTCCTGCCAGGCCAAGCACACAGAGTATATTGAAAATATTACTACCGACGACGTTACCAATTGCAATGTCTCGCTCCCCTCGTATTGTTGCCATAACTGAGGTCATAACTTCGGGTAATGACGTGCCGACGGCAACAATGGTAAGTCCAATAACGGCCTCACTAACACCTAGTCCTGTAGCAATGCTAATCGCACTTTGTACTAACCAGCGAGCACCTAATACCAGTAATATGAGGCCGACAATGAAATACAATACGCTTTTCCATGTCGATGTATTCACGGAGAGCAATTCATCGATTTCAGCTATTCCCTCTTCATCGTTTTGCTTTTTGCCTTGGATAAACAGAAAACCGGTGTAAGCAAGTAAAGCTAAAAACAAAATGGCTGATTCCCATCTCTCAAGTAATCCATTCCATACCATGACCGTCGCTATGGCAGACACAGCAATCATAATAGGCACATCCTGTCTGATAAGCTGCTTGGAAACGAGTAATGGGGATATGAGTGCAGCCAGACCAAGAATGAATAGAATGTTAAAAATATTACTTCCAATCACATTTGCAATAGCCAGCTCTGCCTGGCCGGACCAGGCAGATTTAACGCTGACAGCGAGTTCAGGAGCACTCGTTCCAAAGGCGACGACGGTTAAGCCAATGACTAATGGCGGCACACCAAAACTACCGGCAAGCTTGGCAGCCCCTTTTACTAGCATATCCGCTCCAAAAATGAGCAGTACTAAACCACTTAACAGCAATAGCCAGACCATAACCTAATCCTCTCTAGGGAATTTGAGCCAACTTCTCACGCATTTCTTCTGTAGTTGGTCTCAGCAGTGCCAAACCTTTTTGGCTTCTGCGTTGACTCAAGAAATACAAAATAGGAGCCGCAATAAATACTGATGAACTTGTACCAATCACTATGCCAAAAAGCATAGGTAAGGCAAAACTTGAAACGGCTGACCCTCCTGCAATACCCATCGGTAAAAGTGCCAAAAATGTGGTAACAGACGTAAATACGGTCCTGGTTAATGTCGACGAAATACTCTCATTCATCAGTTGAATAATCGGTTTGTCCGGTGTGGCCCGGATGTTTTCTCGGATCCGATCAAACACCACCACTTTGTCATTGATGGAATAACCGATAAGGGCTAACAAAGCCGCCACAGCCGTCAGATTAAATTCAACACCTGTTAACGCAAAGAAACCAATGGTTTTAGTTAAATCTAAAGCAATCGTTAATGTTGCAGCGATAGCAAAATGAGATTCAAACCGCACTGTCAGGTAGATTAACATCCCTGCCCCAGCTAACAAGATAGCCAGGATCGTGTTATCGGAGAAATTACCACTGACTTTAGGGCCTACCATATCGACTTTAGGAAAGTCAGCATCAGGCTGAATAGTCAGTACGGCTTCTTTTAAATCATTAACTTGCTGTGATGTGGTACCAGGTTCAGTTGATATCACAGGCAGTCTGACCAGAAAGTCCCCCGCCTTCCCTGTTTCCTGAATAAGGGCAGCTGATAAATGGTGATTTCCCAGCGTATTTCTGATTTGTTCAACAGATAAATCCATGACGTGAACCTCAACTAACGTGCCCCCAGTAAAATCAACGCCATATTTCAGACCGGGATTAAAGAACAACACCACAGCAACAATAGACAAAATGGCTGACGTTGTAAGACCTGCATAACGCCCACCCAGAAAATTAATGCCCTTGTCGCTTAATTTATCTAAGAAATTGAAACCGTTGATCTTTAAAGGTTGTTTTTCTTTACCTCGAATAGACCATTCCATCAGTAATCGTGTCACGGCAACGGCAGTAAACATTGAAGTTACCAAACCGATTCCTATCGTTACAGCAAAGCCCTGAACAGGTCCTGTACCAAACATAAATAACAAACTTACCGCGATAAGCGTCGTTAAATTTGAATCCAGAATGGTGGTATATGCTTTGTCAAAGCCCTCACGAAGCGCTTTCCAAGCCGCTTTACCTCGCTTTGATTCTTCCCTGATGCGTTCATTAATAAGAATATTGGCATCCACCGCCATGCCAATGGTCAGGATAATACCGGCAATACCAGGTAGCGTTAGTGTTGCGCCAAGTAAACCCAGTGCACCAAAAATAAGCCCTACGTTAATAGCAAGACCTGTACACGCGATAAGTCCCCATCTGCCATAGATTCCCAGCATGAAAATCACGACCATCGCTGCGCCTAACAGACCGGTTGTTAGCCCCATTTGTATGGCATCGCTGCCAAGATCAGGACCAACTGTTCGCTCTTCAATCACATGTAATGGAACAGGCAAAGCCCCTGCCCTCAATAATAACGCTAAATTATTTGCCTCAGAAGTGGTGAAGTGACCACTAATCTCACCGCTTCCACCCGGTATTTCACTACGAATAACAGGGGCTGTAATGACTTTCCCATCAAGCACGATAGCGAGTGCCCGACCTACATTGTTATGAGTCATATTGCCAAATAATTTCGCCCCTTCACTATCAAGCTTGAAATTAACTACGGGTTCGCCGGTTTTCTGATTAAACCCTACCTGAGCATCACGTATATGTTTACCTTCCATGGCCACCTGAGTTTCAAGACGGTAGCGGCTATCCGTATTGATATCGGGGTAAGTCACCGTATTTTTTGTTGTATCAGTGGCTGCCCAATGAAACGTCATTTTTGCCGTGGTGCCAAGCAATTCACGAATCTTAGTAGGATCTGCCACACCCGGCATTTGAACCAGAATATCTTGCTTACCTTGACGGGTAATACTCGGATCAACAAGTCCCGTTTCATCAAGGCGTTTTCTGACTACCTCAAGACTTTGGTTAACAACATCCGTGACGAGTGATTCAACCCATCGTTGATCTAAGCTTATTTGAATCCCGTCAGTTTCTTTTTTGATGTCAAAACGTTTTTTGCCATCTGTTGAATTACGCGCTAACTGACTAGCGAGTTCAATGGATTTATCGATGTCCCCGATTTTACGAATAGGTATATACAAGCCTGACTCAGAAATGACAGGACTCGCATAATAAATCCCCTGCTTTTTCAACTCGCTGGTAAGCTCAGACTGCAGTAAGTCATATTGTTTATTTAATAACTCTTTAGTGTCCGCTTCCAAAAGCAGGTGCGACCCACCTTGTAAGTCCAAGCCCATAGAAATGGTCGTGTCGGTATACCAGGCAGGCAGTTTTTTAGACAAAGAATAAGGAAGAATGTTAGGTAAACTGCACAGCAGCCCGAACACAATCAACAAACCATAAACAATGGTCCGTGAAGACAATGATTTCATGAAAAACCTCTAACGTTTTCGAAATAAAAAAGCCCTAGCCAAAGGGCCGATTTGTATGGACGAAACTAAGCTAGAGGGGGTGCTCTCAAAGGTGGATAGAGGTAATAACGAGAAAAAGGCGTTGCTTCTGTAATGTCTTTAAATACAAAACAGACTGAACCCCAGTTTTTCGGATGTTGATTTTGTGAGTGACAAATAGCCCACAGAGGTAAGTCAATATCAGGAAAAAACTCTTCAACAGACTGATGTTTAATTTCAGCTATTCGAAGAAAGTATCCCTGCGTATTAAATGAATCAAGATGACTGATAAGCCCGTGATTAACCTCATTGCTTGAGTCACTCTTAGCATAGGAAGCTATTGGCAGAGTCAGCAACAACAACGACAAAAAGCAGATCCCCAAAAGGGATAAGACATAGCGTTGAGTGAGAGCTGGTTCGGATTTACACATGACTGGATTAGAGGTACAGGGATATACCGTTAACTGGATGGCGAAATCGTATCACGTTTTTATTCAAGTCTCTTTAATTATTAATAGACACGATTAGTAAGCACCACATCGTGTTATTCAGAATGTTTTTAGACGTTCAAAATTTAAAATCTGACATTCATTGTGGATAATGAATCTGCTAATTCACTGTTCACTATTATTCAATATCAATATTTTGGCCGGTTCGTTGACTATCGCAAAACTACTGCAAGCTATTAAAAAACAGGTGAATTTTAAATTCTAACTTGGGTTGATAATAACTATTCTGGCCGCTTCAATGGCCGGATGATTAAAACGGCCTCAAAATAAGTATTAACCAAGAAATTCCGTATTTCTTAGTGTTTTTAATTTTGTATAAAAACCAATTTCTTTTAGATAGTTTTGCATCCGTTTTGCATCCTTAGGATCTTTTTCTTTAGCACTTCGGCCATTACAAAATATATAGTCATCTGGATGCCATTCCCAATTGCTTGAGTTTGTTAGAGTTGAAGAAAATTCCTTATCAAAATATTCATGACTTAAATGCTTACAAAAAAGTCCTTTCTGAGGGATTGATTTCGGAGCTTGAAACAATAGCAATGAGATAGATTTAAGCATCATCCTCGTCTTATAGTAATGCCAATATCCAATATAAAGAGGTAAATAACGGCTGTATTTCACACCTAATTCTTCACCTTCACCATGGATTATTTCAAGTATTACAGCGACATACTCGTCTGAACCATGATCGTATGCTGGCACAAATTTGATGCCTTTTTGTGCAACGAAGTATGCAATTAGAGAAATATCATTACTATCTTGATAATTAACAATAAAGTCATATACCGCTTCAAAGTCATAGCCAGTTTCAAAGACCTGCTGAATTGGTCCCTCCCCGGTTTCTAACCAATCGTATTTAATGAAGAAATGTTTTGAGATAGTTTCAAGAAGCTCTGTGTTTAGTTTTTTCACTAAACTACCCAGACTATTAAAGTCACTGAATTGTAAATTAAATTGAGGAAATATCTGCGGTATTCTAGTGACTGGAATGTCATGTTTATCAAAGACTTGAAGCACCCTTCTTGCCGTTGACCTCAAGCCAGCTCGTTTGGCAAAACGTTTATCTTCAATCCATTCTCTAAGATGATCTAATTGAATGATCTTAAGCAAGTAATCAATCATATTAACTGGCTGCGACTAAAGCGTTGTCATTAACTCGATCAATTAACTTAATCACTTTACTTGCAGTGGCATCATCAAATACACCAAATAATCCTTGGTCGTGCAGATAGGTAAATGGCGGTTCAAATAATAGTGATTTATCAATCACCCCATTTTTATTCAAGTAGCTGATGATGTTGTTGATAAACGTGATTTGATCTGCACGTAAATTCCCTGCCTGTATAAAATCTGCAAAATGCGCTTGTGCAGCGGCCATATCCAAACCAACGATATTACGAATGAACACGCCTAGTGGTTTATCTCCATAAGTATCTATGTAGTCTTGTTTAGTACCGAGGGATTCATCTTCAAACAAAATGCTTTCTAAGAGATGTATTTCCGTTTCGGTAATTGACTTATTGGTTTTGAGTTTTTGAATCACTAAATGATCACTGTGATTTCTTACATAAGATTCAACGCGGTCTTTGTAACTTTGTAATGCAACGTAGGTTCCGATAGGTTCGTGTACCACAATAGCACTGTGATCGAGCGTATCTTCAAATGTGGTCATCACGACTTTTTGTTGATCTTTATCGAGATACTTCATCAAGTCACGTAAAGCTAAACGAATATGATCTAAGCGATTAACATTGATGTTTTGCCAAAACACATCTGTCTGCAAATCCATTAATAACGCTTTTTGTTGCGCCACGGCAGGTATATTTTGCTTTTTCAATAACGCGTTTGCACTGCCAGTAATACGATTAATAAAGCGATCCAGACTATGTGAGCCAGTTAATACTGCTATCTGGAAGTTCAGCAGCAGAATATCGAATCGACGTGCAAATTCATCATCATTTTTTTCTGCTAATACTAAGCTGGCAAGCTCGGTATTGATATCTAATAAATCACCTTTAGATAAATTCTGCCATCGATGCTCATCACTGAACTCAACGACGTGACGAAGTTTTGCTTTTACAACAAAACGGTTTCTATCTAAACTTGAAATGGCTTGATGTAATTCTTGGATATAACTTTCAGCTAATGTCCCCTGCTCTTCAGTACGTGAAATATCATCACGAATAAGCATGGCAACTTCTAATTTCGCTTCAAACACTTGTTGAATCAGGCTTTTAATAATCTTGCCTTGCTCACCATCAGGCGTGGTATCAAAAAACTCAAAGTTCTGACAGTAATCAAAAATAAGAAACTTGGTCTTATCGACACCTGGACCAAATAAATCGGGACATAATCGTGTCCCTCGTCCAATCATTTGCCAGAATTTAGTAGCTGATTTTACGGGTTTAAAAAACACCAAATTAACGACTCGAGGAGCGTCAACACCGGTGTCCATCATATCGACTGAAACAGCAATCTGTGGATCATGTTCTTCGTAGTCATCAGCGAACGTTTCCAGCAGACTTTGGGCTTTACTCTCATAGTTATCAATAACACGTAAAAATTTACCTGAATATTCAGGGTAGTTTTTATTAAACCGTTCTTCGATAAATACGGCATGAGCATGGCTTTTAGCAAAAATAATACTTTTACCTAATCTATCACCGCCCTGCACTTTGATACCTGACGTCATTAAATGATCCAGCACCTTATCCACGGTGTCTGTGTTAAATAACCATTTATTTAATGCTGCACTTTCAATCTCGTCGGGAGCTTCACCTTGAGTTGGGTCACCAAACTTCTCTTCATATTCTGTCTTTTCAGCGGCTGATAATTGGTTGTAGTGAACACCTTCACGCATAAATTTTAATGGCACCGACATCGCTTTGGGTGGCACTAAAAACTTATCGGCAACGGCCTGATTCAGTTCATAAGCAAAGGTGGGGTTGTTATCTTCAATGCCAAATAAACCATAGGTGTTATGGTCAACTTCGGCTTTTGGTGTCGCGGTTAAACCAATCAACAAAGCATCAAAATAAGCAAAAATAGACTTGTATTTCTGATACACCGAACGGTGAGCTTCATCGACAATAATCAGGTCAAAATGCCCAACACCGTAAAAACGGTTATCCGTATCTCGCAGGCCATCAATTCGATTCATGATGGTGGGATAGGTCGAAAAAACCAAGCGGGTACCGTTATCTTCTTTTTCTTTGGTAAGATCAATAGCGGTTAAATGTGGAAGATGGATATTAAAGGCTTTCTTAGCCTGTGTAACAAGCGCATTACGATCGGCTAAAAACAAAACCCGTTTGGCCCAGTTACACTTGGTCAACATATCGACAATCGCTGCAGCCGTTCGAGTTTTACCACTACCCGTTGCCATCACTAACAAACTTTGTCGTGCCCTGCCCTTGAGTTCACCCTGACTATTTTCTGTGACCGTATTTTCAGCAACACGGGTAATCGCTTCAAGTTGATACGGTCGGCCAACAATGGCCTCATTTGGTTTAAATAAACGTAAGTCTTTTCGTGTCTGCCGACGCTCTATTAATAATTGCAGTTCGTCTTTCGTATAAAAGCCTTGCACTTCACGTTCGGGGTAAAAGGTGTCATCCCAAAGATAAGTTTCAAAGCCATTACTATAAAAAATAATGGGCCGTTGCCCTTTCATCTTTTCTAAACAATTCGCATATAACTCAGCCTGATGTTTACCTTTCCGTGCGTCATGCATCGTCTTTTTGGCTTCAACGACAGCCAGCGGTAAACCATCATCACCCCAAAGCACATAATCTATATAACCCATACCAGATTTATTGGTACTGACTGGCATACCAGTAACTTCATATTCCAGATGATAACCATCTTTCAGATTATCCCAACCGGCTTCTTTCAGTGATAAATCAATGTATCGGAGGCGGGTTTCTGCTTCGGATACCAGCAACGGTATGGCTGTGTTGATATCAACAGATTGTTCACGAGAGGCTTTACGTTCAGCTAATTGCTGTTGTTCCTGTTCAATAGCTTGTTTAATGGCTGGATTATGTTGTGCTTTGTCACGTATTTGTTGTTCATTTTCACGCTTTGACTGATTCTTTGTATCGACTTCAGCTAGGGTTGTCTCAATGCTGGGTGGTTGAACAGTATCGGCATTTTCTCGGGGAATTAATGCCTCATCAAACAGCTGCGTATCGGGAACAGACTTACCATAATAAATAGCTAGATGACGCATAAAGCGAAACAGGTATTTCAGTGAGGCTAAAGCATCCTGTTGGCTGACAGACTTGCCATGGGCAGCGAGATTACCTGTTTTGCGAATCAGATTAAGTTCATTAAATAAGGTATTGTTAAATAAAGCTTTAAAACCATGCTCATGCATTAATGTGCTTAAGTCAGTACGCCAGGGGCGGCTTAAGGCGCGTTCATGGTCATACAGCCAATTAATGGCATTTTCTAAGCTGGAGCGGCAAAAAATAGCCGAGGCTTTAGGCGATAAAAAAGTGAATTGTTCAGCTTCAACCGCATCGGCATATAAAGCCGGAAAATCGCGTTGTAAAAACTGAAAGTTGCTCACTCACCTAGTCCCTGCTCATGAAATCTAAGCCTATGCTGCCTTATTTACCGTTAATTCGCCAGTAAAAGCACGTTGTAACAGACTGTTAAATAGCATTTCAGATTTTTCTAAATTCATCTGTGCTTGTTGTTTTTGTTTTTCAATCACCTCAACACGCTCGGCGAATTGGTTTTGCAATTCAGCAGGAGGGTAAATCATCGGTAAACTTAAAAAGTTTTTCTTTGAAATGTTTTTCATACTACCACTTGTACCTGATGATATTTTGCTAATTTCATGCATAAAACTGTTCAAGCTGATAGCGAATGATAGCCATCTAACATTCTGATCTAAATTGCTTTTATTTGATAACCACAGTCTATCTGGAACAAATAGATTTGGATAATCACGAGCAATATATGCTGATTTTCCAACTAGTTCCGTAGTGTTCATCCTGCTTATAATGATCGAGTCACGGCGAGGGTTTAACTTCATTCTGTCATATTCATCATCTCTAATGACTTTTGCTTCAGTCGCCCTAAACTCACCTGTGTATACGCAACTAGTTTTTAAAATTCCAAATTTATTGAATGAATATTTTTCATCACTAGAGTTAACGCTAGTACCAGTCTCTAAACTTTCAATAAAGCAGGAAAGCGTCTTTTTTTCCCATCTCATAGAATTGGAAACAGGATCACCAAACATATCCAAAAACAGCGATTGGCTAAGTGCAGTGTAATGCTGGACCAGTTGCTGGTCTTTTTGTCTGAGCTTATCCGCTGCATCCAAAATCGCGGCAATCTGCTTTTGCTCTGTCAGTGGTGGGAGTGGGATTTGTAAATCTAAAATATGGTTTAATTTTATTCCTTTTACGGTAGCTCCAGACGAAACTTTATCCAGCTCACTCCCAGACGATAACAAAAAGTAAAAAAGATACTTAACATCAATAGTTTCTTTGCAAACAATTGCTTTTAAGTCTTGGTTAATTGCCACATCGATATCGGTAATGACAGCTTTCCCAACAGCCATTCTAGTTGCAATTATGATTGAGCCTGCCTTAACTAATCTGCTGGAGCTATTACTCAGTCCTAACTCAGTTATTGAATCTTGAGTGTTTTGTAATCGTGATGATTTCAAATCTTTGACTGATGCCCAAGCTATTTTCCCATTCCAATATTCTGGATTTTGCTTCGAAGGTGTACCACCACCAAAAAGAGAAATACAGTCTCTTAGTTGAAGATAATTATTCACCCCAGCAACTCCTTCAGCATTTGAAGTGCTCGCCCACGCTCTTTATCCAATTGCTCTATTTCAGCAATGATTTTTGCCGGTGGATCATATTCGACTTGTTCATACACCACTTCTTTATAGCAGTTGATACTTAAATCCCAGTCGTTTTGTTTGATTTCATCAAACGGCACCATAAAGCTTTTATCGGCTCGTTGACGATTAATCTCTTTATCACGCTGTTTAAAGCGTTGGATGATATCGTCAATATCGTTATTTTTAATCGGGCTACGTTTGTCATCCAGTGAATAACCATCAGCTTGCATATCGTAAAACCAGACATTGTCTGTGCCGCCATTATTGGTTTTGGTAAAGATTACCACTGCAGTACTCACCCCTGCGTATGGTTTAAACACGCCACTGGGCATTGAAATGATGGCTTCAAGGCGTTGCTTTTCAACGAGTGTTTGGCGTAATTGTTTATGGGCATTAGATGAACCAAATAACACGCCATCGGGAATAATCACAGCACAGCGACCACCGATTTTGAGCATGCGTAACATCAAGGCAATAAACAGTAGCTCTGTTTTTTTGGTTTTCACGGTTTTGAGTAATGAGCTTTCCACGCCGTCGTAATCTAAAGAGCCTTTAAATGGTGGGTTAGCTAAAATCAAACTGTATTGATCTCGGCTGGCCGCATTGGCTTCACCTAAAGCATCCTGACCAATAAGATTCGGGCGTTCAACCGCATGGAGCTGCAGGTTCATTGCCGCTATGCGTAGCATGGTGCTATCAAACTCGATACCGGTGAACATATCGCTATTGAAATGTTCACGGAAAGTTTGGTCATGTAACCAGTCAGGATGATGATGGTAAATATATTCGCCTGAAGCCACTAAAAATCCTGCGGTGCCACAGGCGGGATCGCATATCGTGTCTTCACGATTAGGTTCCATCATTTCCACTATCATTTTGATGATATGGCGTGGCGTGCGAAATTGACCATTGGTGCCAGCCGTGGCGATTTTCGATAATAAGTATTCATAGAGATCGCCCTTGGTATCACGATCAGCCATTTGAATACTGTTAATCATTTGCACAACTTGATCCAGCACTTTTGGCGTGGGGATCATAAACGTCGCACCTTTCATATATTGAGCAAATACGCCTGCTTGATCACCCAGTTGTTTCATATGCTCAAATACGGTCAAGCCATCTGCTTCTGGCTGTGGCTGAGTAAATAAGTTGAACATCGTTTGAGGTTCTAGCTCACGAAAGCTATGCCAGCGAAAGCATTGTTGATTGGGACCGTAAAAGGCTTTTTGACTTCGTTTCCCAGCCACACTGGCTTTCTTTTCTTCAAGTTGTTCAATTTCGTCCAGACGACGAATGAATAAGAGATAGGTGAATTGTTCGATGACCGTAAGTGGGTTACTTATCCCACCTGTCCAGAATGTTTCCCATATTTTATCGACTTGGCTTTTGATTTCACCGGTGAGCATGTAGCAACTTTTTAGAATGATTTATGAAGGAGAATGATTTTCCATTATTAAGCCAGGGCTGACAAGAATATCTGTTTTCCATCAAATTTGATTGGCTGTCTATTTTTACCTGATTATCCAAACTCAAAAATTGATTTTGATCCGTTTCCTTACATAGCCGCTCCTTAATAGTAGACTGGACGCTCTTTTTAACTGGAGAGAGAAATGATCCAATCTGTAAAAGGTAATGGTCGAGAGCCTGATGGCCCGCCAGACCTGTTTGAATTAATGAAAAAGTTGACTGGTGGTGGGCGCGGCCGTGGCCGTTCACCTGGCAATTTTGGTGGTGGTGTTATTGCCATTATCCTGGTTGTTTTGCTGGTTTGGGGCGCCATGACGTCTTTTTACACGGTGCAACCCGAGCAACGTGCTGTGGTGAAACGCTTCGGTTCCGTTACGGGTATTACTGATCCTGGTCTTCATTTCAAAATTCCTTTTGGCATAGACAAAATACAGCTGGTCGCTACCGAGCGCGTATTGAAACAAGAGTTTGGTTTTAGCACATTGAAAACCCGCCAAGGCGAGCGTTCAACTTATAGTGCCGCACAATTTGAAGATGAGTCATTAATGCTCACCGGCGATCTGAACATGATCGATGTTGAATGGGTGGTTCAATATCGCATTGAAGACCCTATTAAGTTTCTATACCAAATGCGTGAACCGACACGTACCCTTCGCGATATTTCTGAGTCAGTGATGCGTCGTATCGTCGGTAATATGCTCGGTTCTGAAGTACTGACTATTGGTCGGGTAGAGATTCAACAAAAAGCGGGTGATGAGATTCAGGAAATACTCGACCAATATGATGCAGGAATTCGCATCAGCACCGTTGAAATGCAGGATGTGGTGCCACCTCGTGCCGTTCAACCTGCTTTTAATGAAGTGAATGAAGCTCGCCAAGAACGTGAGCGTATGATTAATGAAGCTCAAAAACGAGTGAATCAGGAAATCCCTAATGCTGAAGGTGCTGCACTTCGTACTGTCGCAGAAGCTGAAGGTTACGCTACAGAACGAGTAAACCGTGCCGTGGGTGAAAGCGCCCGTTTTAGTGCCGTTCTGCATGAATACCAACAAGCGCCAATAGTGACACGCTCACGTCTGTATCTGGAAACCTTAAATGAAATGTTGCCAGATATCGGGCAAATATTGGTTGTTCAGGATGGCCAGATGTCTCCCCTCCCATTACTTGACGTAAACCGTAACGCCATTGGAGGTGACAAATGAAAACGTCTTTACTCGCTTTAGTTGCCGTCTTGGTCATCATTATTGGTAACCTCACGCTTTACACAGTAGATGAAGCCGAACAAGCCATTGTGGTCCAGTTCGGTGAACCGATTGGTGACGTCATTAATGAGCCCGGCCTTAAGTTCAAACTGCCCTGGCAGAATGTACGTTACTTCGATAAACGTCTTCTGGTCTGGGATGGTGATGTCACACAGATTCCAACGCTGGGGCGTGAGTTTATTCTTGTTGATACCACAGCACGCTGGAGAATTACTGATCCCCTACTCTTTTTGACCAGTGTTCGTGATGAAGCCGGTGCACGCACACGGCTCGACGATATTATCGACTCTGTGGTCAGAGACATGGTCTCCTCTACTGAGTTGGAAGAGATTGTTCGTTCGAAAGACTGGGAGGTTAATGTTGAAGAGCTGGATGATCCGGCCTTGGCAGAACGTAGTGACGTCAATCTGGAGAAACAACCTAAACTAGGTCGTGAACTGCTAGAAGCCGGTATTCTCAAACGGGCTCGTGATTCCATGCCAGCACTCGGAATTGAGCTAGATGATGTACGTATTAAACGGGTTAATTACATTGAATCTGTTCGTCGTCAGGTAGAAAGTCGCATGATTGCAGAACGTCAGTCTATTGCTGAACGTTTCCGTTCTGAAGGTCGTGGCCGAAGTCAGGAAATCCTTGGTAATATGGAACGCGATCTTCGTCGTATTCGCTCTGAAGCAGCACGTGACGCCGAGAAAATTCGCGGTGAGGCCGATGCCAAAGCCACCCAAATCTATGGTGATGCCTTCGGTGCTGATGCTGAGTTCTATTCTTTTTTCCGTACATTGGAAAGCTACCGAGCTCTAGGTCAGAACAGTACGCTCATGCTTAAAGCTGACTCTGATTTCTTCCGTTATCTAGAAAAACCGCAAGCTCAGTAAACCATTGCCTACCGGAGTGTCATGCCCTGCTTGGGTGTGGCACTCTGGATATGGGCATAGCCCACCTTTAAATTAGCCCTTCTTTGCGTTTAGCTAAAACGTACTTAACCCTGTTGCTTCCATCGTGCGATATAACAATCTGGGCCAGAGTCTTTCATCCGCATAGTTTTCATAGTCGACACTGTAATGTCGGCCATAGAGGTTATACCAACATTCATCAAACCAGCTTTGGCCACGTCGCAAAGGTGCTGCGTTGGCTGGACCTTTAAGTACAACACTGGTTTCAAGGTTCAGGTTATGCAGGTTTCGTCGGGTGAAATTGGTTGAGCCGAGTAACATCGTCGTTTCACCAGCACCGCGACGCATCAGCCATTTAGCGTGGCATTGTTCGCCGTGGGTATCACACCAGCGAACGGTGATGCCGGCTTGTGTTAATTCATGAGCGACCGGACGATTAGGTATGCCATTCTTTTCACGTCCGAAGGCGTCTTTATTCGGATCTAGTAAGACTCTTAATATTACGCCTCGTTGTTGTGCTGATTTGAGAGCGTCGATAATCTCCCGATCGGATAAATAGAACATTGCCATATCCAGTTTATCCTTAGTTTTGGCTTGGTTAATCATGGCTAATGCGGCTTTTTCTACAGCCTGTTCAGTGACGACCTGAACGGTAAGGTTGGTGTCTGTGTTATCAGAAGGTTGCTCTAGTTCGACTTTAGGTAAAGCTTTAGCTGACATGGCCAGCACCGCTTTTTCACTCTCAAGTAAATCCCAAGCTGCCTGTCCATTAAAGCGTAAGGCGACATTGTCGTGGGCGCTGCTTCCATCGTGTGGATTAGCTGAGGTGACTAATGCGGTTAATTCGTCTCCATTATCTGCAATGATCAGTTTGCGATGATTCGCTTTGAAATTCATTAGGTTGAGATAACTTCTTGCGGAGACTTCTCCTTCACCAAAAGGATTCGGCAGCCAGCCACCTTCGCTATTGCCAAATGGCTGAACAAATAAACGCCAAAAACCAGAATAAGCCGGGTTGCTATCACGTAGTTTGGTCAGTTTTGTTTGTGTGACAGGTATGCCAGCCGCTTTAAGTTGAGTGAAATGTTTGGAAGGTAGTCCGCCATAAAGAGTATTAAGGGGATCAGAAATAAGCTGTATTTCCAGAGCAGGATAACGCTGTTTTTGTGTAATTAAGGCTTGGGTGAGTTCATCTGAAAGTGCTCTATGTTGTTCCGAACCTTTGCCTTGATAGTCATTAAACAAAAACATTTCAACCAGCACCAGGTGGCGAGCATTGGCAATCATCTCGAACACTTCATCGAAAATCTGCTGCTGTGTTTGACGTTCACCTCCGACAGTAAAGGTTCTGTCTGCTAGAAACTGCACGTTGCTCGCCGTTCGTTGAGGGCCTGAGAAATCAACGCCCGGAGGCAATGGCTTATAAACGTGATAGACGGCGACAGAAATAGATATCAAAAGTAATAACAATAGCCAACGCCATTTACCCTTCCTCTGCTTTTTTGTGCTGAATAAAGATCGTTGTTGTTTACTTTTGAATGACATGTTTATCAATAAGTCCGGTTGATAAAGAGTGACGTGAGAAACGTTTTATCTTTGTTTCGAATTATGACTATTTACATAAAGTATCACTATTCATCGTTATCTATAAATCAACGTGTTTTGTTTTCGTAGACAATATGACGCCCAATGTCGCCTGTAGTTACTGAGTGGGTGCATTGCCTGATTGTTTCATTTTGCGTAATAGTTTTTTAATCATTCGACCTATTATTTTATAAAACCGAATGAGAAATAATGTCTCCACTGATTCGAAAATCGTCAGTGACTTAATGTTTAAAGAATCAAAACTGTAATTAATACAAATACCTATATGGAGATGTTAACAATGTTAAAACACATTTTATTAAGTACCTCAGCAGCGGTTGCCCTTAGCCTGTCAGCAGCGACATTCGCTGCTGATATTGATATGAATGCCAATGCCAATGACCTGGCTATTCAAGGTTATGACCCGGTGGCTTATTTCACTCAATCAGCACCGACTAAAGGCACTAGTGACTATACAGCGACATATAAAAATGCGATCTATCACTTTAGCAGTGAACAGAATCGTGATTTATTCCGTGCCGAGCCAAGCAAATATGCCCCTCAGTATGGTGGCTTTTGTGCCTTCGGTGTCACCAAAGGTAGAAAGTTTGATACTGACCCAATGGCTTGGCGAGTGGTGGATGGCAAGCTTTATCTGAACCTGAATAAAGATGTCCAAAAAATCTGGGTTGAAGATATTCCAGGCTACATCACTAACGCCAATGACACCTGGCCGACGATCAAAACCTTCAGTGATAAAACACTTGAAACGTTCTAGTGCATAAGCCCTGGCTTAACTCAATTGGCTGAGTCAGGGCTTTTATTAAGGAGTGTAAAAATGCAACGAATCAGATCACATGAAGCGCTAGAAGCTGAGAAACAACGTCATGAGTATTTATTACTGAAAATTTCAGCCTCATGGTGCAACCCTTGCCAAATCTATACCCCGATTATTGAGTCAGTCTCGGCATCACGTAGTGATATCAGCGTGGCTGAAGTGGATGTGGATGATATGCCGAACGTGCGTGAGACCTTTCGTGTGCGGTCTGTGCCAACACTGGTCATGCTTAAAAACGGCCAAGAGGTTGATTCACTCGTGGGTTCACAGCCGGTTGAAAACGTACATACGTGGATTAACCACACTATCGAAGCTTAATACTTATATATAAGGAATGATGATATGAAAAATAACGCAATTATTGCAGCCGCCATTGCTGCGACTGTTTCCCTTGGCGTGACAGCCCCGATTAATGCTTATGCTGCCAGTAAAGAGAAATGCTACGGCGTAGCGAAAGCAGGTCAAAACGATTGTGCCAATCTGGCGGGTACGCATTCATGTGCAGCCCAGTCTAAAAAGGATAATGATCCGGGGGAGTGGAAATTAGTACCTGCAGGTACGTGTACTGACCTTGGTGGCTTATCCAAAGATGAAGCGAAAAAGCTTCTCACTAACTAATGACCATGTGCGAACCTATGGAGGCTGAGATGATGCAAGTGGGTGTGGGGCTTCGCTCCAAACATTATGAAGCGGCTTTGCAATCAGCCTCCGTAGACTTCGTTGAAGTGCATACTGAGAATTTTTTTGCTGATGGTGGTGTGTCACATGCCATCCTGGAGATGATTGCTGAGAATTATAAGCTAAGCTTTCATGGGACTTCGCTCGGTTTGGGGTCTTTGGCTCCCCCGCCACTCGTCCATATCCAAAAGATGCGGCGGTTGATTGAACGTTATTCACCCTTTTTAGTATCGGATCACGCTTGTTTTAGCTGGTCGAATGAGGATGGCCATACCGTTCATGCTGGTGATTTGCTTCCGATCCGGTTTGATAAAGAAACGTTGAATGTCATGTGTCGTAACATTCGACGCGTGCAGGATATTTTTGGTCAGCAACTACTGATTGAAAATATTTCATCATATTTACCCATCTCTGGCTCTGTCATACCCGAAGCAGAGTTTTTCAATTTACTTTGTCAATCAACCGGCTGTGCGATGTTGCTGGATCTTCATAACATTCAAGTAAACGCTGTCAATCAGCAGTCCCGGTCACCTTTAGAGGCCGCTTTAGAATTCATATCTGAGTTAGATACTGGCATTGTCGGTGAAATCCATTTAGCCGGAATAGCTGAGCCCTCAGCTGAGATGTGGATTGATGATCATAGTGGACCCGTGAGTGATGAATGTTGGACAGCATTTTCAGCAGCCATCAAACGTTTTGGTAAGGTGCCCACCTTAATTGAATGGGATACCAAGTTGCCTGACTGGTCTGAGCTCACCACTCAAGCCGCCATGGCTAAAGATTATGCCAATCAGGTGTCAGGTCATGGCTAATTATCAGTCAGACCTATTACAGGCCCTTTGGCATCAGGGTGAGTCATCTTTTGGCTCTGAGGTACTGTCTATTTACAGAAATAATCTGCTAATGAATGCTAACAGAGCCTTAGCTATTACCTACCCAACCGTTGTGCCATTGCTTGGTGAGGACGTCTTTAACTCGCTGATTAAAGATTTTATCCAGTATGAAATGTTAGAGGAAGGTGACTGGGGTGTATGGGGCAAAACATTTCCTGACTGGTTAGAGCAGCAAGCTAGCCTGGGTGATTATGCTTTTATTGCTGATTGTGCCCGGCTGGATTGGCTTTGTCATCACGCTGAACGAGCCAGTGATATCGAGAATGTCATGGGATTTGAGATTGCCTCAGAGACGGAATTGGCAAGTCTTAAACTTCAATATTGTGCTGGAGTGACGCTACTTGAATCCAGCTATCCTGTTGTGGATATCTGGCTGGCACATCACTCCCGAGATGAAAATCAACGCCAATCCTTTCTTCAGCAGGCAAAAAACAAACTCACAGACGGTGCAGGTCAACATGCTCTAGTTTGGCGGCCACACTGGAAAGCCAATGTTCGTGAACTGGATGAGACAGAACTTGATTGGATCAAGCTGACGCTTTCTAGTCACGGTATATCTGATGCACTGGACCAGGTTAATCCTCAATTTGATTTTGAAACGTGGTTACAACAATCCACCAGTGAAGGACTTGTCACTGGTTTCTATCAGGAGAAATACGATGACTTATCTTAATTTACGCGTCCCATATCTGGGACATCTGACAAAAGCACGTTCGGTACTTGAATCTTTAACGTTACTGGGCGTCAGGTTTTACTTGTTCTCTGTCTTTTTCTTTGCTGGTTTTAACAAATTAAAAGACTGGGAGTCGACCCTGTTTTTATTTGAATATGAATACATGGTGCCTTTTTTAAGACATGATATTGCGGCTTATCTTGGCACGGCCGCAGAGATTGCTTTACCCGTGTTGCTGCTCATGGGCTTAATCACTCCGGTCGCCGCTATCGGCTTGTTTATCTTTAATATTGTGGCAGTTTTTAGCCTCGCAGACATGCCACCGGCAGCGTTATTACTACATGTTATCTGGGGTGGGTTGCTGTTTGCTTTAATACTATGGGGCCCTGGAAAAATAGCCGTGGATAGATTTGTTTTTAACAGTCACTAATATTCAACCGGCATCAGGAGGTGAGTGACAATGAGTCACTGCCTCCTTTTGTTTTAGTTCAATGATGTTTGTGAACGTAGGTGATCTACCATCCAGTCAATCATGGATTTTGTTCTGGCTGAAGAATAGCGACCTTCTCTATGCACCACATGCACGGGCACGGGTGGATGCTCGTAATCACTCAAAATGATTTTTAATGCCCCACTCTCCAGGCTCTCTGCTACTTGATAAGACAGGAAACGTGATATCCCCATATCCGCTAATACAGCTTTTTCTGCCGAGAAGTTATCGCTGACAGCTAAAAATGGGTCTACCCTGACACTGCTTGCTTTGCCTTTATCAATAAACTTAAGCTCATTACTGGGGCTGAGTCCTCTGGCTAAAATGATTTTATGATTGGATAAATCTTCTGGTTTTTTCGGGTAGCCATATTCTTTCAGATATGCCGTTGACGCACAGAGAACACGACGAATAGCCCCGACTTTGATGGCTTTATAGGATGAATCCTGTAACTCACCAATTCGAATTGCGACATCGACACCCTCTTCCAGCATATTGACGACACGATCAACGAATAAAGCATCCACCTGCATGTCAGGATAGTTTTTTAAATAGCTGATAATGCCATCCATCACATATAGCCGCCCGAATAATACTGAGGCGGTAATTCTGACCATTCCTCTCGGTGTTGCATTTCTACCTCTGACGGCATCATCTGCTTCTTCTGATAGAGCGACAATCTGCTTGGCATCTTTGTAATAGCGTTGGCCTGCATCGGTGATTTGCAGGTGGCGGGTTGTCCTGTGCAATAGCTTTACACCGAGACGTGTTTCCAGTTCTGAAACGGCACGACTAACGGCTGGAGGACTAAGTCTGAGTTTACGTGCTGCACTGGCAAAGCCTTCATTCTCAACCACGGCCACGAAGACAGTCATTAAATGTAGTCGGTCCATTCATTATTCCACTTTATGCAATAGTTAATTAATCATTTGGCTGATTATTATATTTCTGATAATAGCGAATAATGTTCTCGCTGGAAACACAACAGCATTATTTACTGATAACAGGAGAACAAACATGAGCAGAATCAAAACCATCACTGATGATATAGCCAACAATGAACAAGCTGAATTATTTGCTGCTATCCAATCATCACTGGGCATTGTGCCAAACTTCCTTCGGGTCTTTGCTAACTCACCGGATGCCTTAAAAGCGTTCCTGGGCTTTCATCATATTGCTGGCAATGGCTCTTTGGACGCCGCCACACGTGAACGAATTGCGCTGACGCTGGCTCAGAAAAATGAATGTGGGTATTGCTTATCAGCTCACACCGCTATTGGACGTAAGACGGGTTTAAATACCGATGAAATCAATGCCAACCGTCAGGGTGACAGTCAGGATGCCAAAGCCGCTGTTGCTGTGAAGTTTGCACGGACATTAGCTGAGCACACAGGCGAAGTGACGAATGCGGAAGTGCAGGAAATGCGTGATGCTGGTTTCACTGATGCCGATATTGTTGAAGTCATTACCCACACGGGCATGAATTTATTAACCAATATTCTGAGTAAGGCCAGTCGGGTAGATATCGACTTCCCGAAAGTTGAACTGAATCAGGCGGCTTAACGGATATTGCCCGGTCTTTTGCCGATCGGGCAACTATTCTGAGGAGGTGTTATGGCCAGAGCATTTGCAAAAATCGCGTTCACAGACAATGTAAAACAGTTACAGTCTGAAATGGGTAGCCGGGAAACGTATCAGGTATTCGAGCAAGGTGATACCGATGATGTGTGTATTGATAAGCGAACTGAGCAATTTATCAAACAACGGGATAGTTTTTATATTGCCACAAGTAACGATGATGGCTGGCCGTATATTCAGCATCGAGGTGGACCCAAAGGTTTTCTCAAGGTACTGAGTGATAAACAGATTGGTTTTGCTGACTTTCGTGGTAACCGACAGTACCTCACTGTAGGCAATATTCAGGGTAATAATAAAGTCTGTCTGTTTTTGATGGATTATGCTCAAACTCGCCGCCTTAAAATCTGGGGTCATGCTGAGGTGATTCAGGAAGCCGAATACGCTGGCTTGATGGCACAACTTGAACTCGCTGATTTCAGAGCACCTGTTGAGCGAGGCATTGTCATCACCATTGACGCGATGGACTGGAACTGTCCGAAGTACATTACGCCTCGTTATACTCAGGATGAGTTTGTACAGTTTTTAGTTGATGATTAGCGTGTAATTGATTGAAAAAGCTATTTTATTTGCCTTTTACAAGAGCGACAAAAAAATGATCTTATACAATATTGCATTATCGGGTAACTGCCATAAAGTACGACTGATGTTAGCTTTTTTAGGCTTGAATTATCAGACCTATGATTTGGATTTAGGCACATCTGAACAATTAAGTGATGACTTCTTGAAGTTAAATCCATTTGGTCAGGCACCGGTGATTGATGATCAAGGTCTTGTCATTCGTGATAGCCAGGCTATTTTGGTGTATTTAGCTAAAAAATATGGTGAAGACAGGTTTTGGTCGGATGATCCTGCTGAGTTAGCTAATATCACATCATGGTTATCGACAGCAGCCAATGAGCTACAAAATGGCCCGGCCAGATTACGTCTGCATCATAAAATGGGCCGACCTATCGACCTTAAACACGCTACAGATACGACGACAAAACTGCTGAACATCATTGACCGTCACTTAGCTGATAAACAATGGCTAGTCATCGACAGACTGAGTCTTGCAGATATCGCTATGTACCCCTATCTGGCTTTAGCACATGAAGGCCAGGTCGATCTTAGTCCCTATCAGAACATCACTGCGTGGCTGACGCGGTTTGAAGCTTTACCAAACTATATATCCATGCCAGGCATTAATTTATAAATCTATTTTGGAGAACAACACTATGACAACCGATATTAAGCCCCCTCTTCCGCCATTTGATGAAGCCTTGGCTACACAAAAAGTGCGTATGGCTGAAGATGCCTGGAACAGCCGTGACCCGGATCGTGTGGCACAGGTGTATACCGAAGATACTATCTGGCGTAACCGTGCTGAATTTCCTCGTGGCCGCGAACAAGTCAAAGACTTTTTGCAAAAGAAATGGGCAAGAGAACTCGATTACCGTCTAATAAAAGAGCTGTGGGCATTTGAACAAAATCGCATAGCTGTGCGGTTTGCATACGAATGGCATGATGATAGTGGCAACTGGTTTCGTTCGTATGGTAATGAAAACTGGGAATTTAATGAGCAAGGTCTGATGCAGCGTCGCTTTGCTTGTATCAATGATTTGCCGATTAAAGAATCCGATCGTTTATTTCATTGGGCATTAGGTAGACGACCTGATGACCACCCAAGTTTGAGTGATTTAAACTTATAAACAAGCAGCTCCGGACTTTTAGTTCGGAGCTTTTTTCACTCTGGCAATAACAGTGATTCTGAATCTTTGATAAAAGTGGCCCATGTTTCGTTGGGTAACCACTCAGTTAATAAAGCACGTTTTGCTTCAAAAATTGGTTTCTCTTCAACAATACGAAGATAAAGATATAAAAAAGCTGATGCACGGTAGTTCATGGCACAGTGAACCCAGATTTTATGCGCTGAAAATGCTTTCATAATATTAAGAAACTGCTCTAAATGAGTCTGACTGGGGGCGTCAAATGGCACAGGTATGTGGATATACGTCATACCTAGACTGGTGACGATACTGCCTTCATTTTCAATAGCTGACGTAGAATCAGGCATCGCCAGATTGATGATGACTTGAACCCCCTGCTCTGCAATTTGCTCAAACTCGTCGATAGTGGGTTGTCCAGAACTGGCAATGTTAGGTGTCACATTCAACGCATTCTTAATGGTGGTTTCCATTATCGAAATACTCCATTTCTTGTTATGGCGCTTTAAGATTATCATGACCTGTTAACATGAATCATATTGGATAAGCAACGGCATGGCGACTCTTTGTGAACTCTTTGTTGAATTGACACTCTGAATACCTTTAATAATAAAAATAGAATGAACAATAACAATGAAGTTAAAAACAGGATTCGCTTTTTCGTGCTTGCTGATAAGTCAGCTTGTCTCAGCACGTGACTATATAGATGGACATTTACATTACGTCGATTTTTTTCAGGAAACAGATGGCATGCCGGCCTTACTGAAGGTGATGGATGAGAGTGATATAAGCCAGGCTGTCATTATGGGGATTCCCGTTGCCAAGACATGGGATGAAAATGAACCCAAAAAACCACGCTATTATGCGGGGGATGATGCCCCGATTTATTGGTATAGCGGCACCGATCTTGAGCTACACGCTGCGATAAAAAATCTAAGTACTGAACAACAGAAACGCTTTATTCCTTTCTTATCTGGCTTTAACCCAGATGATAAAAATGCGGTGAACCATATCCGTCGTGCATTAGAGCTTAACCCAGGATTTTGGCAAGGCATTGGTGAAGTGTTTACACGTCATGACGATCTCACCGCTTTAATACATGGCAGCGCGCCTCGAGCCAATAGTGAAGCGATGATGAAAGTCTATAAACTTGCCGCTGAGTTTGATTTACCTGTTTTACTACATAGCAATATTACATCAAAACGTGAGCGTAACCCCTTGTATTTAGAAGAATTAGAAGAAGCTCTTGGCAAGAATCCTGATGTAAAGTTTATCTGGGCACATGCTGGTACCAGTAAAGAACTGCATCGTCATCAGGAGGAGCTGGACTTTATCCGACCGCTTCTAGAAGAGCTACTAGAGAAGTACGATAATCTGACCATCGATTTATCGTGGACAATGATTGAACCGTATTTACTCAATGAAAAAGGCAAGCCTCGTCCGAAATGGCTGGCATTACTTAAGCAGTACCCAACGCGGTTTGTGATTGGTAGTGATGTGGTCGGCAGCTTTGATAATATCGGTAAAATTATGCATGGGTTTGATCCAGTATTAGATGCACTACCAGAGGACGTAGCAAAAGCGATTGCTCATGATAACTTTCTCACTCTGTTACCTAACCCGGCTGGTACTGACACAATGAAGGACTGATAGAACATTCCAGCTGACTCTTCTAAATAAAAAAGGAGCCACTAGTGTGGCTCCTCTTCGTTGTTAATCACTCATTTATAGCAAGATTGCTAATAAGATAATGATTGGGATAGGCACACCTATTAACCATAAAAGAATAGCTCGCATAGTATTTCTCCTTAAAAAGAAAGCTCGATATTAACGATATGGTTTAATGAACGATCGCATCACGTTGACGACCACCTATTGTTGCCATCAGACTGCCCATAAATGCACCGATTAATAAGGCAATGAACAACCATAATGACGCAAAGGTTGCTGCTGAAAGTGCCTCTTCCATAGCTTCACGTGCGGCTTGTTCTGCCTCGTCAGCCTTAGCTAACGCACGATCAATGACTTCGTTAACACGTTGTTCGGCTTGTTGCTGGTTCAGGTTAGTGTAGTTCGCCACTATACTAACCACATACTGTTTGTCATTTTCATTCAATTCACCATCCTGTAGTGATTGAACAACAATAGTGCTGAGCTCATTACGTATATCATCATCGGCACGTTCAACCATTTGTTGGCCTGTTTCCGTACGCAAAAGTGCATTGCTAACATAGTCTGATGACTCAGAGATCGCGTTACTGATCACCGGGGTAGCTGAGGCTGCACCAGTTGTTATCGCAGCGCCTGTTTTAGCGGTTCCTGTAATAGCCGCACCGACACTTGAGACAACTAATGTAGCAACTATTAAGGTCGCAACCGCCCAACTGATCAGACCATGAGCGGTGTCACGAAAATAGCTTTCATCTACATGAATATCTACCCAACGCGTTCGTAAGCGCCCAGCTACATAACCACCGAGGCCTGAGGCAAGTATTTGGGTAATGGTTAACCAGACAATGGTTGATACACCGATGGTCTCCATACTTAAGCCTTCACTTTCCCACGGTGAAATAACAGAGAAGCCAAGACCAAAACCCAGGATCAATAAAAGTAAAGTCATCGCGGCTGCGATGGTGGCACCGGCAAAAATTGAAGCCCATGACACACTGCTGTCGTTATTCGTTCTGAGAATGTCCATATTGCGTCCTTTATATTTTTTAGAATCAGTATTTATGAATAAATACTGCATTGTGATTGTTCACCAGCATCTTAACTATGACTGACTGACCTCTTGAAAAACGAATACTCAAAATTGAAATGCACAGCTTAATGGTGAATAGTGTTAAGAAAAATCAGCTGTTAAGTGATGAAGAACAAGCTGATGCTAACAACTTAATTTTGTATTTGGCTTTACCTAGGTTAAGAGAGCGAAAGTCGTCTCAATATATTTAGACTGTGACAATTTTCTTGCTCCAATGCCGGATGCCATTAAGCACTTTTAGGCATCGCGTGTAATATGAAATAAGTCATTGAAACAGCGCCAAGACAACAGGTTGAGTACCAAGATTGCTATATTTTAACTAAGGGTCGCTTTTTGTTCTGTTATTAAATAATTGAACTTAAATGAGATTCACATAGTAGTGTCATTAAGGAGTGGGACATGCAATATCGTCAAATGGACAGTATTCACACAGGAATAGCGCAAGCCAATAACAAACAAGCGGGTAAGGCACAGCCTATTCTCATTATTGCTATCGCATTTGTAGCTTTACTTGTGGCTACCCAACTGGCACTACCAACCTTAGTCAAAAATTATCTCAATGAGAAGCTAGCCAATATGGGCGATTACAGTGCGCATATTGAGGATGTTGATATCGCACTCTGGCGTGGTGCCTATACCTTAAACAGCATTAAGATCGTCAAAACAGACAGAGATATCCCCGTCACCTTCTTTGAGTCGCATAGCATCGATCTCTCAATTAGCTGGTCCGCACTACTCCGTGGTGCAGTGGTAGCTAATGTAGAGCTTATCGATCCTGAAGTACATTTTGTGGATGCAAATGATGAGAAGGTGCAAACAGGTGCTGGCACCGATTGGCGAGAGATGCTGCAACAACTGCTACCAATTAGAATCGAACGTCTTGCTATAAAACAAGGGCAGCTGCACTTTCACAACTTTCAGTCTGAACCGCCCGTTCACCTTGTATTGAGCGATTTAAATGGACAGTTTAGCGGTTTGAGCAATCGGGATGATGCCAAAGATTCGGCATTATCTTTTAAAGGAACAGTGCTAGAAACGGCTAAGTTATCTATCGATGGAAAGCTGAACCCGCTCGGAAGATTTCGTAATTTTGATATTAAATTAAAAGTAGAAAATGTCGATGCCGTCAAACTCAATGATCTGACTGAAGCTTATGCCAACTTTAATATGGAGTCAGGTCAGGGTGAGTTGTTAATGTCCCTCAAAGCGGTGGATGGACAGCTAGAGGGATACGCCCGTCCCATTTTAGATAACGTGACCATCTTAGATCTTAGTGAAGACAGTGATGAAGGACTCATTAATGTTGTGTGGGAATCAGTTATGGCCGCATTGGGACAAATTTTCCGTAATCAACCTAAGGACAGAATTGCTGCCGAGATTCAGATCAGTGGCAGCTTGGATCAGGAGAATATTAGTCCATGGCAAGCTTTCTTATCCATACTGCATAATGCTTTTGTGGAAGCCTACGATAAACAATTTCGACAAGAATAGTGTGTTTGTTTAGTGATAAACAGCTTAGTCTGCGTAACCACTGCCAATGGCTCGAAATGGCATTTTTAGTCCGAGTTCTTTAACTTGTAAGCCTACCCAGGCCGGAAAAGTGTTGCTATTCGGACCAGGTAATAAAGAATACTCATCTGCCCAGGGGTAATTGGCTACTGCGGTTTTAATTTCAGGAATTAATTCGGCGGCTTTATTCCCTTTTAGAGACAATATTTTCTCGGGTCTGGCACCATACCAATAGGTGTCTGGTGTCGTAGTTTGAAACTCACGTAAAGCAGACAAACCACGCTCTACTCGCCAGCCCACCACTTCATAGACCGTATAATTCGCCGCATTTTCTGGTTTTATCGCTATCCAGGTATGCACGGCGAACCAGCCTCGCCAGCTAAACGCATCAGCAGCATATACCTCGATGATGGCTTGTTTTTCTACCTTCGGATCAGCTGCAATACCAGCAGGTTCACGACTAGCCGTTCGCCAGTCTTGAGAGGTGCAAGCATTCAAGGCAAATACCAACATAAATGTGGTCACCACATTAAGTAAACGTGTCATCACGATCTAAACCTTGACTGGAGTGTGGTAAAGAGATTTCAACACGCAAACCGGTTTTTGTATTGGCAATCTTTAGCTCGCCATTGAGAATATCGACAATGGCTTTGGTGATGCTCAAGCCCAGACCAAAATTACCTTTTTTCTTGTCATGCACAAAACGATTAGTCACATTTGGTAATAACTCAGCATCAATGCCCCCTGCTTCATCCGTTATCTTCCAGGTCACAAAATCATCTTGTTCTGTCACCAGGATTGACACTGACTGCTCTGGCACCGAGAATTGAATGGCATTTTTTATCACATTTCTGATAGCGACAGCGACAAGTTCTTGTGGCAAAAATAAATCCTGATCGCTATGAATAATTTTATGAATTTCTACCTGACTTTCTTTGATCATAGCGTGAAGCGGCGTTAATGCTTTGCTAGTGATTTCGCTAGCGCTGCTGCTTACCGTGATCGCTGCCATCTGCTCGGCATCGAGTCTTGCCAGCATTAATAATTGATCAAGCAGTTCTGTTAGCTGTTTAACCGCCAGGTTGGCTTGTTTCAGATTGCAGTCCGCTTCCGCACCTTGTTTGAGCATGGCGACTTGTAGTTGGGTCGTAATGCCTGCCAACGGTGTTCGCAGTTCATGAGCAGCATCTGCAGTAAAGCGACGTTCACTTTCCAGCACGGCTTTGACTCTAGCCAACAAAGCATTAAAGCCGGCAATCACCCCCTTGACTTCACTTGGCACATCGTCAATTTCGATGGGTGTCAAACTGCTGCCCGTATGGGTATCAAAATGATCCTGTAGCTGTGTCATGGGTTTAAATACGCGCTGAATAATAAAATACAGAGAGATAATCAGCGTCAAAACAGCCAGTACCCAGGGAATCACTACCCCAATCAAGACGATATTAAAGAGTTGACGACGCTTATCCAGCTTCTCGGCAGTTGTGACTGAAATGCCGTGCTCGGTTAATTTGAATACGCGCCAGATAGTGCCATTATCCCGAACGAAGCTGTAGCCATCTTTGACAGAGGTTAAGACATCACGGTTATCATCTTCAGTGCTGATAATTAATTCGCCATCAATACGAGTGACATTACAGACAATGACCTCTGTATTTTCTCTATTTTTTTCTATTTGTTGAATCAGTTCATTGGTCAATGATGAGGATGGCTTTTCATTCTTTACATCGTATTGATGAACAATATGAGACAACATTTTTGCTGAGGCGGCTAAGCGATCATCAAGAATCTGTTTCACATCGCTTTTAATGGTGTGGTACATGAATGGACCGATAGCCAAACATAAAATACCGGTGACCAGAAGTACCGACAGCAGGAGTTTATTTCTTAGGCTACCTTTCATTGTTTGTCCACGGCTAAAAAATAGCCTAAACGGCGTTCAGTACAAATGAGATCCGTACCCAGCTTTTTACGCAAGTTATGAATATGTACTGCGACAGCGTTACTTGCCACGCCCTCAGCCCAGCCATAGAGTCTATCTTGTAATTGTTCCGTGTTCACCACTTTTCCTGGTTGATGCATCAAGGCTTCAAGCACAATCAGTTCACTTTTAGATAACTTAACTGGAAGACCATTCGCTTTGACTTCACCTTTAGTGGGATTGAAACTAATGTGCTCGAAAGTAATCACATTATCTGCCCGGCCAGCGATACGGCGTGTGATGGATTGTAATCGCGCCACTAACTCATCAAAGTCGAAGGGTTTCGTCAGATAATCATCGGCACCAGCAGAAAGACCGGTGACTCTATCCGGGATAGCATCTCGTGCAGTCAGGATAAGTACAGGCAGTAATATTTTATTTTGACGCCACTTGGTCAGTAATGTCATGCCATCGTAATCAGGTAATGTTAAATCAAGTATCACGACATCATAGTTCACATGCTGAATAGCCTGATTGGCAGTATGGGCATCTGTTACCCAATCGGTGCTGTGGCCTAATGTTTCCAGCCCCTGTTTGATGCCATCACCGACGATGTCATTGTCTTCAACCAGTAAAATATACATACATGATTCCCAATAATTACACACTTATTATGGTTATTAACATTAAGTGAATATTAAAAACGACATAATGTAGAGCTAACGTTTGACTCATAGACTTGATGTAAATTACACAGCTTTATGTATATGTTGCTCTGATTAACGAACCAGTAACCCAATTAAATTTTTATAAGAGATGTTTACCATGCGAGTCATTCCTTTAACACTCATATCTGCTTTTTCCTTAATGTTAGTTGCTTGTTCTGAGCCTGAGAATCAACCTGCTGAACAGGCCGCTCCCCCACCAGTTGAGGTGGATGTAGCTGTTCCTCTTCAACATAAACTGACGGATTGGGATGAGTTTACAGGCCGTTTCGAAGCCATCAATAACGTTAATTTAAGAGCACGGGTAACGGGCTATCTCATAGAGAAAAAATTTAAAGATGGTCAGCAAGTTAAAAAAGGCGATGTATTGTATGTGATTGACCCTCGACCTTTTCGTTATGAGCTAAAGCAAATTCAGGCGCAACATGAACTCGCCAAAAAAGAATTGGATCGCGCCCATCTGTTGCGTGAATCCAACGCGATTTCACAAGAAGAAGTCGACAGACGTTTCCAGGAACTTCAAATTACAGAAGCGTCATTAAACAATGCCAAACTTCAGTTAAGCTTTACTGAAGTGACTTCGCCCATCGACGGCAAAATCAGTGATAGTTATGTTGATATCGGTAATATGGTTGAAGAAAACGAGACGATTTTGACACGCATCGTCAGTACCAACCCTATTCACTTCCGCTTCGAAGGCTCGCAAGGCGACTTATTAAAATATCTCCGTCTTGATCGTGCAGGTCAACGCCCCAGCAGCGATTCCAGTCCTAACCCTATCTATATCAAACTGATGGACGAAGATAAGTTCTATCACGAAGGCAAAATGCACTTTGTTGACAATGTGGTCGACGATGCCACCGGTACGATTCAGGCCACCGCTACGGTGAACAACGATGAAGGCATTATTTATCCAGGTCTGTTTGGCCGTGCTCGCTTGTTAGGTCGTGCTAACTATGACGCCATACTGGTGCCTGAGAATGCCATCAACACAGATCAGGATAAAAAGTTCGTATATATCAGCGATGAGAACAATGCCATCAAACGTCAGTATGTCACGGTTGGCAATTTACTTGAAAATGATTTGATTGTGGTCAGCACTGGCTTAACGGGTAATGAAAAAGTTGTTGTAAATGGTATTCAACGCATACGAGCTAGTGGTCAGGAAGTTACGCCTAATGTTGTCGAACTTGAGTGGAAACCACTCAATGTTTTAGGAAAACAGGCTGCTGATGACACAACGAACACCACAAAAACTGATAAGGAATAAGCGACTGTGAATTTTCCAAAATTCTTTATTGATAGGCCTATTTTTGCTTCGGTACTTTCCATTATCGTTGTCATTATTGGCTATATGGCCTATTTGAGTTTACCGATTGAGCAATACCCACAAGTAGCACCACCGACGATTCAAGTATCAGCGACGTATCCTGGTGCAACCGCAGAAACAGTGGCTGAAACGGTGGCCACACCGATTGAACAGGAAGTCAACGGGGTTGAGGGCATGCTTTATATGTACTCACAATCCTCTGCCGATGGTTCAATGACGTTGAGCATTACCTTTGAACTGGGAACGGATCTGGATACAGCCCAAGTATTAGTTCAAAACCGCGTCGCTATAGCTGAAGCCAAATTACCAGAAAGTGTTCGTGCTTTAGGTGTGACCACCAAGAAGAACTCACCTGATCTGATGATCGTTATCAACCTCTCCTCACCAGATGGTACCTACGATCAAAATTATCTTGCTAACTATGGCGTATTGAATATACGTGATCGTATTCGTCGTATTGATGGTGTGGGTGAAGTCCCTGTTTATGGTGCCTCAGATTATGCGATGCGTATCTGGTTAAAACCTGACTTAATGCAGTCTTATGATATCGCGGCGGGTGATGTTATCTCTGCTATCCGTAATCAAAATGTCCAGGTCGCCAGTGGTACCTTAAACCGTGCACCACAACCCGATCAGAACTATTACGAGTACATCGTCCAGACACAAGGTCGATTAACGACACCTGAAGAGTTTGGTGAAGTTATTGTTAAAGCCAGTGATGATAGTCGTATTGTTCGACTACGTGATGTGGCGCGAATAGAACTAGCCGCACAGGAATACATCACCAAAGGTTATTTGGGTGGTAAACAGGCGGTTGCCTTGCCTATTTTCCAACGTCCTGGTACCAACGCGATTGAAACAGCCAATCAGATCAAAGCTGAAATGGAAGATATCGCGGCTGAATTTCCACCGGGTATGACTTACGAATTTGCCTATAACCCGACGGACTTTATCGAACAATCGGTTGATGCAGTAAAAATGACCGTTTATGAAGCCGTTTTTTTGGTGGTCATTGTTATCCTGGTTTTCTTACAAACCTGGCGTGCAGCGATTATTCCTATTGTGGCTATTCCAGTATCACTTATTGGTACGTTTGCAGTGATGTCAGCCATTGGTTTCTCGTTAAACAACCTGACATTATTTGGTCTGGTTTTGGCGATTGGTATCGTGGTGGATGATGCGATTGTTATCGTTGAAAATATGGAGCGGAACCTGCGTAATGGACTGTCGCCTCGTGAGTCAGCCCGTAAAACTATGGATGAAGTAGGTTCAGCATTAATTGCCATGGGGCTGGTATTGGTTGCCGTCTTTCTGCCAACCCTGTTCCTTGAAGGCATTTCAGGTGAGTTTTACCAAGCCTTTGGAATTACCATCGCTGTTGCCACCATGATCTCGGTCGCTGTATCACTGACCTTATCACCAGCACTCGCCGCCATTTTGATGAAGTCTCACGATCAGGATAAACCAGAGAAACCCGTTAAATGGTACCGCTCACCGGTAAAAGCATTTTTCAATGGTTTCAACCGTGGTATGGAAGGCTTATCGAATCGCTATGGGTGGTTTGTCGGTAAAACCATTCGCATGGGACTGATCATGTTAGTGATTTATGCGGGCCTGATGACCTTAACCGCATTTCAGTTTAACCGTGTACCGACGGGGTTTATTCCGTCACAAGATCAAGGTTCGTTGATCGTGGCTATCACATTGCCTGACGGCGCCTCGTTTGATGCTACGGACAAGGTGGTTCAGGCGGTCACTGAGGAAATGTTAGCCGTACCCGGTCTGAAAAACGCGGTTGGTTTTACAGGGTTTTCTGGCGCGACCAGAACCATTCAATCTAATGCCGCCGTGATATTTACACCACTAGACCCATTTGAAGATCGTATAGCTAAAGGCATTGAATATCAGACTATCTTAAGTGATATGCGTGCTGTGGCTGCCAGCTTCAAAGAAGCCAAGGTGGCGGTATTTGAACGCCCTCCTGTGCCCGGTATTGGTAGTGCTGGCGGCTTCAAGATGATGCTTCAGGATCGTGGTGGCCGTGGCTTAAAAGTATTAGAGCAAGCAGCAACCGATATGGCCGCTGCGGCAAATAGCCCTGATAGCCCTGCTACAACGGCTGTTTATTCTTTCTTTAATACTAATAATCCGCAAATCTATTTGGATATTGACCGTAATAAAGCTGAACGACTGAACGTACCTGTGCCTGATGTATTTGAGGCATTAGAAGTCTTTATTGGTTCAGTCTATGTTAATGATTTCAATTACTTAGGAAGGACATTTAGAGTAACCGCTCAAGCTGAAGCTGAAGATCGTTTATCTGTAGATGATGCACTTCGAATCCGTGTCAGAAGTACTAATGGCGATATGGTGCCTCTAGGCTCGTTTGCCACAGTGCGTGATACCTCTGGCCCTTCTCGAGTGCCACGCTATAACTTATATCCAGCAGCAGGTGTTATGGGCAGTAGTGCGGAAGGCTTCAGTAGTGGCCAAACACTTGATGCCATGGAAGAACTAGCAGAAAAAATTCTGCCTGATGGCATTGGTTATGAGTGGACTGAAATTGCCTATCAGGAGAAAGCAACCGGTGATACTGCTGCTTTGGCTTTCCTACTAGCTGTTGTGTTTGTGTTTTTATTATTGGCTGCACAATATGAAAGCTGGGCATTGCCGTTCTCTATCATCCTGATTGTACCGATGTGTCTGTTATCAGCGATCACCGGTGTTTATCTGGCAAAAATGGATAACAATATTCTGACGCAAATAGGCTTGGTCGTGCTGGTAGGTTTAGCATCGAAAAATGCCATATTGATTGTTGAGTTCGCCCGAGAGCTGGAGCGTCAGGGACGTTCTGTCTGGGATGCAGCCGTTGAAGCAGCCAGACTACGTTTACGCCCTATTTTGATGACATCCTTCGCTTTCATTCTAGGTGTTGTGCCCATGGCCATCGCTCAAGGTGCGGGTGCTGAAATGCGTCAGGCATTAGGTATCGCAGTGTTTTCAGGCATGCTTGGCGTGACCTTCTTCGGGTTAATATTTACCCCAGTGTTTTATGTGATTTGTCGTCGGGTTGCGCTTTACTTCAAACCTGAACAGGCGACAGGAGAAAAATCATGAACAAAATGATCTTGTGTACCTTAATTAGCCTGTCCATCACTGGCTGTGCTCAATTTCGTGATTATCAGTCACCCACGACGGATAAGACGGTTGAAGCGACACAACTGAGTGATGACACCTACCAGTTTGCTAATGCACAGCAACCTATCGCAGATTGGTGGACAGCTTTTCAGGATCCACAATTAACGCAACTCGTTGAAAAAGCATTAGTCCATAATCTGGATGTACGGATTGCACTGGCGAACCTACAGGCGGCTCGTGCTTTATCCAGAGCAGTGGGTTCAGATAGATACCCGACAGTCGATGCAAACGGTGGTTATAGTCGTAACCTGTATTCTGAGGAAACACAAAATGCGAACACTCGCGCGGCTGATATCTATGAAGCAGGCTTTGATGCCAATTGGGAATTAGATATTTTTGGACGTGTCAGCTATGGCATTGAGTCACAACTGGCTCAGGAACAAGCTATCGCTGCCGACTTGCAACAAATGTATGTCAGTGTCGCCGCAGAAGTCGCAAGACAATACTTTACTCTACGCGGGGCACAGTATCGTTTGGATATTGCTGAGCGAAATGCTGAAAATCAAAATGAAACCTTTGAATTAACAGAAAAGATATTGAATGCCGGCGGAGCCAGTGCTCTGGATGTGAGTCGTGCCAAAACACAACTCAGTCTGACTCGCTCCACGATTCCACCATTAAGAGCGCAGATAGATTCGACCATAAACAGTCTTTCTGTTTTAACAGGGCAAGTACCAGATGCTTTACGTAGTCGTTTGTCTGAGACTAAAGCTCTACCGACATTACCGCTAACAGTAGCCGTGGGCGACGTGCAACAGTTGCTTACCCGACGCCCAGATATCCGCTCAGCTGAACGTACATTGGCAGCCAGTGTGGCGGATTATAATCTGACCGTGGCGGATTTATTTCCCAAGGTCAGTATTCTTGGCTCTTTAGGTTTTATTTCTACTAATTTGAGTAGCTTTGGTACCACTGCCCTCGCCGGCTCAATTGGTCCATCGATCAGTTGGCAAGTCTTTGATCGTGATCGCTTGAAAGCGTATGTCGATCAAGCTGATGCCCAAACTGAAGTTGCGTTGGCACAATATGAGAAGACGGTATTATCAGCACTTGAAGAATTACAGTCCGCGATGAGTGATTTTTCTAACGAGGAACAACGGCGTGCTGAATTGCAAGAAGCTGCGGCTTCGGCAAAACAATCTGCCACCATGGCCAGAAATCGCTTTGATAGTGGCTATGATAATTTTCTTGATGTGCTAGATGCTGAACGAACATTACTGGAAGCAGAAGATACCTTAGCAAACAGCGAAATTACTTCAGGGCTTAATTTAGTCGCTATTTACAAAGCCTTAGGTGGTGGCTGGCAAGTCAAACCTTAGCAGCGTTAATATGATCAGGGCGTTAGTAACTAGCGCCCTTTTTCTTTAACAAGATATTTTTGCTGCTAAATAATTTACAACTCAAAGCCAGCCAAGCAAGACGGCCAAAAATGCTTAATTGTCAGGGGCATCTGCTGCTTGTCTGATAACGCATTGCTGACAAATACAGGCTTTGCCTCTCTGAGTTGAAGGTACCTGCTCTAAAAGGGTCTGGCTAATTATCATATCCGCTTTATGACACCAACAATCAGCCGGATTATTATCAACTGATAAATTGCCACAAGCGTTTGGACCACCACATATGGGACATCTGTCAGCGAAGACGCCTTGACTCTCAGTCATATGTGATGAATTTTATCCAGTCGAGTATTCAAAAATTCAACCCCAGCCATAATGTATCTATCCTAATAATTGACTGGTGATAGAAGCATTGTTCGCCATACAAAACCATCAATGATAGTGGCTTGTTTAGTTCACTGATTGCTGATTCAGTTCAAGCCAGTCTGTTAGTAATAATGGTTTGTAAAAGTAATAACCTTGAATCAGATCACATGCCTTTGAGCGAAGGTACGTCGCTTGTGTAACCGTCTCAACACCTTCTGCAACCACTTTTAACTTCAGGGCTTTTGCCATTGATATCACCATATCCACAATCGGGTAATCCCCATCTTCACTATGGATTTTGTCAATGAACGACTTATCAATTTTTAATTCATCAATAGGCAATTGACTTAGATAGCTTAGATTGGATTGTCCCGTGCCAAAGTCATCAATCGCGATCCCAAACCCGGCTGTTTTGAGTGCATGGATAACCGATGTTAATAGATTGATATTCTCAGCCATCACTGATTCTGTGACTTCGAAAATAATCTGGTGAGTGGGCACATTATATTGTTTACATATGACTTCGAAGGTGTCAACTAATTTGGTATCAGCGAGCTGTCGAATACTGAGATTAACCGATATTTTTTTGTGAAAATCAGGCACTCGCTGTCTAATCGATTTGAGCATTTCACAGACCTCCTCAAGCACAAAATACCCAACATCCACAATCACACCTGTACTTTCTGCCACACCGATAAAATCTAATAGATTAAGTGGTGCTGAATTCACATTGTCCCAGCGTAATAACGCTTCAGCAGAATCCACCTGATTAACTGAATTGACTTTAGGTTGATAAACCACACTGAGTGAAGAAAAATCCAGACCACTTAACATAGATTGGGCAAGAGCAGCGACTTTCACAGTCCTGCCATAGTTTGTGTTTTCTACAAAAATGAGCTCACCAGATTTGCCTGTTTGTTTATGATTTTTCAGTGCATCTTCCAGCATGGGTAACATAGCACCATTTTTAACGGTGTCACTTTCAAAAAAAGACATGACCGCACTAATCGATAATTTATGCTTAAGTTGATGACTAACTGACTCTAATAAAATAGAAAAGGCATCCTGAACGGCATCTTTTATATTAGCGTAGTTAACCTTTTCAATAGGTTGAATTGATTTGATGATAAATATATCACCACCGACACGATATATTCTGACGGGTAGGTTTTGCATCAAATGCTTGAGCTCGGTGGCGACATCGACGAGTAACTGATTGCAGTGGGCATGGCCATAAACAGCATTCAATTCGTTAAACCTATCAATATTCAGCAGACAGCCGAGGTAGCTTGCCCTGTTACTTTTTTTACCATAGATTTTTTCTAAATCAAGTTCTAGCGCCTCTCTGGAATATACGCCTGTTAAAGAATCATATAGCGCGGCTTTGAGTAAGCGAGCTTGTGTTAATTTCTTCTCAAACTGATCACGGATCACATATAAGAAATGAAAATCCTGCTCGCTTTTATGTAAAGACACGCCTACTTCGACTTCGATAGTCTGACTATTTTGTTTGCTTAAATCCATCTGTTTGAATATGGGCGTGAAGTCATGCTGCTCAGTTATGGTTGATGTTTCTTGGTGATGAGCAAGTTGATCATCGGGAATAATATCTTTGATATTTCTATTGGTCAGGTCATCGTATCCAAAGAGAGACTGACTATAATCGTTAGCCAATTCTATGTTGCCTTCTACATCTGTGATCATGACGGCCTCAGTCAGCATGCTTAATAGATGTACAAATTGCTCTTTCAATTGCTCTAGTTGAGTCTGTGAAGTTGATTTAACGGTATTAGCTATATGCGTTCGATTGATCAGCATCGAACGAATTTTTCTCTCAAGTAACAGTTCGTTTACTGGTTTTGTAATAAAATCTATAGCACCATGAGATAATGACTTGAAGTGATTATCAAATTCGCCATGGGCGGTGATGACGATGACATTGATATGTTTCAGCTGCTCATTGTTGCTGAGTTCAGTTAAAACATCAAAGCCATCGACATCAGGAAGTCCGATATCTAACAAGATGATATCAGGAACGATATCCCTGGCTGTAGCTATGGCACTCGCCCCTGAGTTAGCCACATAAATATCGCCTAAACTTTTTAATACAGTTGATAATTCCAGAATAATGACTGGATCATCATCAACGATTAAAATTTTTGTTTCCATACTCATGCTATTCACTCATCAGTTACATTCAGTATTAGTTTTTTCACTTTCTTCTATACTAGAATAAGCTGCCAATTTATAGTTGTTTCTCCCACCACTCTTCACTTCATACAATAAATCATCGGCTTTTTTTATAAATTGATTGATGGTGTGCTTGGTATCGTGTTTGTTGATGACGACACAGCCAAAACTCATCGTCACGTTGATGGATATATTGTTGTAACTATATTCGGATGAAGCAATCGCCTGACGTAGTCTTCTTAAAATAATGTCGGCTTCTGCCTCCGTTGCTTCACAATAAATTAAAAATTCTTCACCACCAAACCTGGCAGCAGTCTCGAACGGCCGAATGCTATTTCGCATACGATTGGATACATCGATTAATACGCGATCACCAATTTGATGACCGTAGGTATCATTAATGTGTTTAAAAAAATCAATATCAGCGATGATAAGACAATGACTGATCGATTTATCAGAACGGGCTAGTCTGGCAAGGTGTGTTTCGCAGGCTTTAATGGCAGCGCGTCTATTTAATAAGCCGGTCAACTCATCTGTATCGGCCAGTGATAAAAGCTTTTGTTGCATCTTAACAATACGCTCACCCACTCTTAATCGAGCGATAAATACGGCACCATGAATAGGCTTTTCAATAAAATCATCAGCCCCCACGTCTAGTGCTTTTTGTTCGATTTGACCAAAAGAGTTGGAGGTAATCATGATGATATATGGCGTGAGACTTAAGTTCAGCGCTATGATTTTCTGACATAGCTCCAGGCCATTGACTTCTGGCATCATCCAGTCAACAACAATGATTTCCGGACTAGTGTCTCTGTTTGAGATAATTTCAATCGCTTGAGTGGCGTTATTGGCTATTAACGCATTCATACCTGCTTTTTGTACAAAGCTACTAGTCGTGATGCAATCGATATCATTGTCGTCAACAATCAGTACATGCATGTGCATTTTTTCCATGACAGTGAATTTTGATACCAAGTTTCTACTTCTCAATCTTAACTATCAAGCCTTAATATTCATTTTTTATCAAATCCTATAGGATCAACACATCATTAAAATAATTTCTTCATAGATTGTTTTTTATGTCGATACATAAAAAATACCAACTCTGTTACTCTCAGTGCATAGCTAAGGGAAGATCATGGATTCAGAAAAAATCTTTACTCAACCAAAAGATAATATCTCTGTCGGGAGACGTTCTTTTATCAAAAAATCTGGTGTATTAGCTGGCCTATCCGTTTTATCAAGCAAAGCGCCCTTTGTCTTTGCCAGAACGACACCAACTTTACGCGTGATGGGCACACACGTGACGCTACAAGAAGAGATAAGACAACAAGCCATGGCTGATCTTGGTATTAATATCGTTTTTGAACCAGGTGGCGAGGCTGAGCTTATTCAAAAAGCCACAACACAACCAGGTTCCTTTGATATCTATGAGCAATGGACCGATAGTATTCGACAGCTCTGGCAGGCATCTGTAATTCAGCCCATTGATACGGAACGTTTAAACTACTGGGATGAAATCAATGCCCTATCAAAAACAGGGAAAATTGCACCTGAAGCTAATATTGGCTTAGGTGATGCACCACATAAAATTTTAAATATTCAAGCTGATGGCAGTTTAGGAACTGAATTCACCGGCAAGATTAGTTTTTTACCCTATGTTCACAATGTGGATTCATTTGGCTATAACACGAATGCCATAAAAAAAGGCATTCCGTATGAAACGGAAAGTTGGTCCTGGTTACTAGATGAGCAATATCGCGGAAAAGTGGGCATTGTTAATTCTCCGACCATCGGTATCTTTGATTTGGCTCTGGCTGCAGAGAGTAAAGGTCTGATTAATTTCAATGATATGAGCGATATGACGCAAACCGAAATTGATGGCCTCTTTTCTATTTTGCTGGATTTCAAAAAACAACATCACTTTGCAGGTTTCTGGAATTCGGTACCTCAATCAATTGATTATATGCGTCAAGGTCGGGTACACCTGGAAAGCATGTTTTCACCGGCAGTATCAGCACTCAATGGCGATGGCATACCAGTTACTTATGCAGCCCCCAGAGAAGGTTACCGTGCCTGGCATGGTGTGATGTGTTTATCCAGTGAATGCCAAGGGTTTGTCAAAGATGCCGCTTATGATTATATGAACTGGTGGCTAAGTGGTTGGGCTGGTGCTTATGTTGCCCGTCAAGGTTATTACATTTCAAATCCGGAACGATCAAAACCTTTATTAGACAAAAATGAATGGGATTACTGGTATGAAGGAAAAGAGGCCACAGCGGATCTAAAAGGTACGGATGGCAAGATTTCAGTCAAGGCTGGTGATATCCGTACCGGCGGAGCCTACACCACACGATTAAGCAATATCGCTGTCTGGAATACGGTTATGCCAAATTATGATTATTCGCTACAAAAATGGTATGAGTTTTTATTAGCATGAGTAAATGGCATCAATCTACACTGATGAGTCAGCTTGGGATACGCAAGCGTGTCTTTATTGGTTTCGCCAGCCTTGCGTTGATTTCTTTGTTTATTGTCATTGTGAATTTATTTTCTCTGACAAATGTTGAAAAACTATTCAATGACTATACAAAGTCTATTTCTTATACACGGCTGATGTCTGAAGTCGAAGCAGATATTATTGAACTTAATCGAAAAATATTAGTATTTCGCATCACGGATAGTCAGTCATCCATTACAGATATTCAACGATTATTAAAAAACCTACAAACGAGTATTCATAGTCTTTCTGTTTCATCGGAGTCCAGTGAGGAATCAGCTGCCATTTATCCCAAATTTACCGATTCACTTGAGAACCTCTACGAGAAAACGGCAAAATTGAATGATGAACGTTTGGTGTTAAAGCAGTTACATAGTCAACTGGAACAACAGTTTAGTTCTGTTTATGACATGCTCGACACCATGACAAAGCAACATAAGAAGTCTGAAGAAGTGATTTTATTGTATGAAATTCGTTCTTCGATCGCTTTTGCTCAGAATCAAATTATTCAATACTTTCAGAGCCGTACCAACAAAACGCGTTTAAATTTCGTTGACACATTTAATCAAGCAAAAACGGATATTGCTGTCTATTCAGAGCTCGCTTCCACCTCTGAAAAAGAAAGACAATTAATCATTAATCTCAACAATCAACTTGATACCATCAAAAATACCTTCTTTCGTACGATTCAAGCAGATCGCAATTTTATTTTTCTGGTCAATGTGGTGATTGCAGGGGAAGCCTCTGAATTAAAAAGCCTGTCTGTGCAATTAAAAGATTATTCCATTGAGAGACAAACAGCACTTTTTAGTAGCACCAATAATAATCTGCAACTATATAAGTTTATCGCTTTTATCGGTTCCTTTTTTCTGATGGCCATCGCCCTCATGATTTCTGGCAGGGTCAGTCGCGCTATCACGGTCCCCATTTCTGATATCAGTAAGACATTTGAAGATATCAGTTCTGGTCGAGAAACCTTATCTATTCCTGGTATCGATCGGCATGATGAAATAGGTAAGTTAGCCCGATCGGCTACCTTATTTAAACAAAGTGCGGATGAAACAAAACGCCTCTTAAAAGAAACAGAAGAATTAGCTGAAAAATTAAGTTTAAGAGAAGTGGAGCTGGAACTGTCTGCGAAGAAAGCAAATGCAGCCGCCGATGCAAAAAGTGCTTTTCTGGCGAATATGAGTCATGAGATAAGAACACCAATGAATGGCATCCTTGGCATGATTAATCTGCTAAGCGATACCCAACTTACGGAAAAACAACATCAGTTTGCCCACAACATTAAAATCAGTGCCGAATCATTGATGCGAATCATTAATGATATTCTGGATTATTCAAAAATTGAGTCTGGCAAGCTCTCTATTGAAGAAATGGCATTTAATTTAGAAAAACTGATTTCAGATATTGGCAGAGTGGTTGAACCCAATGCACATAATAAAGGCCTTCAAGTCCTCTGCCCTGCCAATGCAATTGAGAATGTACAAATTATTTCTGATCCAATTCGTCTCAGACAAATCCTGCTTAACCTGCTTTCTAACGCCGTCAAATTTACCGAAAATGGTTCAGTCGAACTCATGATTGATATCAAGTCAGTCGATGACAACAGCCTTAACCTTGATTTTTCTGTTATTGATACTGGCATCGGCATATCAGAAGAAGAGCTGACCAATTTATTTGAGCGGTTTAGCCAACTTGATTCAGCTTCAACCAGAAAAGCCGGTGGTACCGGTCTTGGGTTAGCTATCAGTGCTGAGTTAGTGAGCATGCTGGGAGGACAACTGGAAGTTGACTCAACTGTTGGGGCTGGCAGTCATTTTTATTTCACCATTACGGTGAAAAAAGATAAGGTTTTACCTCCTCGAGTACTGACCACAAAATTCACACAATTTTTTGCCTATACCAGTAATGAAAAATTAAGCACCTATTTAGAAAGCTTATTTACTAAATGGGGAAATCATCTACATATCACCTCTTCATTACTGCTGATTGAGACAACGGTTCGAGAGGAAGATACCGATGTGGTGCTGATGGTTGATAGCGCCATGCTGAACCACATCAACGAAAATAAACTCAAACAACTCAAATCCAAAAATATTAAGATTATTTTGCTGTCATCATTGGCAGATGATTTGAGTCGTTCACTGATAAGTGATTTATCAGATGTCACCGTGATCAAACCTATCAGTGCGTCAGAGTTATTTAATGCGAGCCGCTTATTATCAGAACAGCTTATCGAGCAACATGCACAACCTACTGCAGACACTGCTTCGTTACCCACCTTTTCATCAAGTAAGGTCCTTCTGGTTGAAGACGATGAAATCAACCAGATGGTGGCCAGCGGTATCCTCGCGAAATATGGAATGATGGCTGATATTGCAGAAAATGGTGAAGTCGCTTTAAATAAACTGCGTGAGAAGCAATACGATATTGTCTTTATGGATTGTATGATGCCGGTCATGGATGGCTTTACCGCCACACAACAGCTTCGCTCAGGTCAGGCCGGGGAGTTCAATCTGTCGACCCCGGTTATCGCCCTCACAGCAGATGTGATGGAAGGTGTAAAAGAAAAATGTCTCTCAGCAGGTATGTCAGACTATTTAACCAAACCGATAATGCCCAATACCCTGTTAGATATGCTAAAAAAATGGCTTTAATGATGGAGCATTTTTTCCATCAATAATCGTAATTGCACAGGTTTGATAGGCTTTTGTAGTCGTAAAAAGCCATGGTCTTTAATCTCATTAATCACAGACTCACTGGTGTCTCCGGTGATAATAATGGCTGATGTTTTTCCTATAATAGATTCAATATAAGAGACAAAAGCACAACCGTTGTAATCACCAGGCATCCTGTAGTCAACGAGTAGAAACTCGGGAGGAGCCTCTGATTTAATGGCTTCAATTGCCGCTTCTGTCGATGTATATGCGCGGCATTCACATCCCCAGCTATTGAGTAACTCAGTCATCGCCTCAACAATACTTAGCTCATTATCGACAATCATGACGTTAAGATTTTCTAATCTATTTTGACGCAGTGATAAGCTAGGTGTTGTAGCCCCTACAGCATTATTGTCTTCATCACTTAATGGCAGACATAAAATAATCTCTGTGCCCTTTCCTACTTCAGACTGTATATGGAAAGAGTGCTCAAGCAGATCCAGAATCCGACGAACGATGGCTAAGCCCAGTCCCAGCCCTTTTTGTCTGTTTCTTTCAGGATTGTGGAGCTGAACAAACTCATCAAAAATATCATTGAGCGAATCCTCAGGAATCCCAATACCGCTATCGACAATATGCAAACGAATGTGTGTTTTATCTTTCTCAGAAAGGTAAACAGTGACGCCGCCTTGTTTTGTATAACGAATCGCATTCACTAATAAATTCGTTATCACCCGCTCTATTAATAAGGGATCAGTAAATACGTTATAAGACGCTGTTTGCATATCAAAACTAAGTTGATGTCTTGCAGCATCAATTTCAAATGGCGCTTTTATTTTTTCTAACAAACTGCCTATATCAAAGCTGACTTTATTGGCATGAACGATATCCGCATCCAGCCGAGAGATATCGAGCAATACATCCAACAACTCATTTAATGACTGAAGGCCCTGTTGAATATTTTGAATATCTTGTTGTTGAGATGCTGATGTTAGTTTTTGACCGAGTAGCTCGGTGAATAAATTAACGGCATGTAAAGGTTGACGTAAATCATGACTGGCAGAGGCTAGAAAGCGTGATTTATCACGATTGGCTTTATCAGCGACCTCTTTTTGTTCTTGTAGATCGCGAATAAGGTCCAAGTTTTCATATTGTAATTTCAGTGACTGGACGATGACTTTATACAGGTTTAAACAAAAGGCAAATGTCGCAGCTAAATAGACAATAGAGCCAAACCCCATCCAATTATAAAAATGCTCATCCTGAAACAGCATAATCAGGCTAAGAGGCAACATGGTAGGCAGAGAAAAAGCAGCATAAGCAACAGGTCTGGCAGAGAGTGAAGCCAAGCTGCCTGCCAGCATGCACACTAATGTCAAAATCACAAAGGCGATGTTAGAAATGTGCGCCGGATCAAAAAACAGGATGCCCGCCGTCCCCCATATACAGCCAGAAAAAAAGGCTAATAAAATCTGGACTCTGCCATATTGGAAAACCTCTGTAGTCTGCGCTGTTTCAATATTTAAGCTTTGGTAATGCCACCATCTCACGATGATTAATAGATATAAGACAGTAAACCAGGCAATAGCGGCCAGCGAATACGATGTATTCTGCATGACGAGTGTGATGGGGATGGCACCAAGTGCATTACCGATAAGGGTGGCGGGACAATTACGATGAGCAATCAGAATTTTTTCAATATCTATCTTTTGTTGATATCGCCCCAGATCAGTAGACGATTGTTGGTTAGTAAATCGAAACATTAATCCAAACCAAGTTGGTGAGCTTTTTTACCGGCTTCGCTACGGCTTTGTGTACCCAATGCTTGAAAAATGGCACTGACGTGTGATTTCACGGTTGGCATGCTTATCGAGAGCTGTTCAGCAATCGCCTGATTAGAGAATCCCTGCCTCATCAGCCTTAACACTTCAAGCTGACGCTGGGTAAGATTGTGCTGACTCGCCCACTGCTCTGCTTTTGGTTTTAGCTTGTCCATGTCACTGTCTGGAAACACTTTCTGACCCAACATCACTTGCTCGATGGTCTGAAGAATGGTCTCTCCTGATGACGACTTAGGAATAAAACTCATGGCACCGAGGTTAAAGGCAGTATCAATATCTATCGGATCAGTCGATGCTGAAACAATAATAATCGGCACCAGACACGATGAATCCGATAAGGACGCTAACAACTGAAAGCCATCCATGATCGGCAAACGAAGATCAATCAAGGCCACGTCATATTGTCCCGAACTTAACTTATCAAAGGCCTCTTTACCGTTATTGACAGTATCAATGATATCAATGCTATCTGCCTTGCTGAGTAAGGCTGATAAGCCATCTAAAAATAACTGATGGTCATCAACTAGTAATAGTTTCACGTCTGCGCCTGCCTTTTATTATTTTTATAGGTCATTATTCATAAAATTGAAAAATCAGCCTAGTTTAAATGAAAAAAAAGCCGTCATTAACGACGGCTTTTTCCTCGCGTTTCACATTGACTTTAACGTTGGCTCACACGACGGCGTATACCAATAAATCCCAGCAGTGCTGGTGCAAACAAGAAAATGGCTGCCGGTACGGGTACCGCACTGACACTTTCAGTAATCACCAGATTGGCAAAGGTATCACCGAAGATCACATCAAAATCAAAGCCACTCATCAGCGGCAGAATGATGTTATCAAAACTGCCGACCAAGCTGCTGAAGGTCATGAAATTAAAGATCCCGGCTTTAAGTTCTGAACCGATAAAGTCAAAACTCAACACACCCGCTAGTGTCGCCACGCCATTCACAGCAAATACATCCGTGCTATTACCATCAAACTCGATATTCATTGCACCAAATGTACCTTGGGTGTAGTTGCCATTCACCGTCAGTTTACCGATAGAGTTACCTGGGGTCAGGCTGGCATAATCGCTATAGCTGGTGCCGTTCACGAACACATTGCTATTAATCACGCCGTGACCGTTCAAGTTACCGCCATTAATGTTGACGTTCTTTTGGGTCATGCTGCCATTTACTGTGGTACTGCCAGCGGTTTGAATAAACTCACCAGTGCCAGACACAATGTGGCCATCCGTCGTAATAAATTGACCAGAGTTGGTGATGATGCCGTTATTTTTCAGTGTCCCTTGATTAGATAAGACACCGGCATTCTCAATCGTTGCTTGGTTGTTGATCTCACCAAAGTTAGTGAAGTTACCGCTACTTTTATTGCTTATCTTTGAGGTATTTGATAGCGAACCAGTGGAGACATTGGTCAGTTTTCCTTCATTGGAGAGGCTATTTTTATTATACATAAGCCAGTGATTATTAAACTCACCGGTGTTAGTGATGACACCGTTATTCTCCATGGCCAGCGTATTGAACTCACCGGCATTAGCGAATGTGTTGTTGTTATAAAACTCCCCGGTATTATTAAAAAGCGCCCCCGTGTTATTCGTTATGCGACCTGCATTGGTGAGTCTATTATCGCTAATAAATCGACCGCTATTATTGATTTGGCCGGATGAAGCCACATTCAGATCACCTGAGGTTGAGTTAGTCAGCTGACCGCTATTGCTCAGTACCCCCTCAACGATGAACTCATCGTTATTATTGAGCACGCCGGTATTATTGAGTGTTGCACCGACTTTATTTTTTAAGACAGAGGCATTAGTCAGTGTGCCAGCATTCTCAACGGTGCCGCTATTTACAAACACGCCAGTATTGACAATATTGCCTCCAGCCAGGTTTGTCACGGTAGCGAAGTTATTGAACGTACTGGTGTCATTATTATTTATCACACCAGTATTGGTAATGGTGTTTTCATTATCCAGCAGCCAATAACTTGTCAGCGTGCCGGCATTGACAATAGTTCCGGTATTTTGAAGGCCGACAGAGTTAATTGCCCCATCACTATTCAAGGTGCCATTGTTAAAAAACTCTTCCGTGTTATTGATTGTGCCGTTAATCGCATTATTGATAACACCATAATTTATCAGCCGAGCGTCATTTGACAGCATTCCCCGATTTGTCATCGTGCCAGTGCTAGACAGTGTCATCTCAGCCGAACCGGTATTACTGATGTAATTGTAGTTAGTTAACTGGCCACTGGTTGAAAACGCACCCGTATTATTTATTTGTCGGTGATTAATCAAGGTGCCATTATTCGCTAAGGTACCTGAGTTATTCAGCGTGCCATCGTTCGTTAAAGTGCCGGAAGCACTGTTGGTGAATAAGGTTTCATTATCAAGCTGACTGTAATAGCTCATATTAAACTCACCTTCATTGGTGATGTTCGAGGGTGAATATTTTTGATTGAGCAATTTGCCCTTCAGGTTAAGGGTGCCATCAGATGTATTGATGAGGGTATTGACGTTAGTAAAGTCTGCATAGTCATCAATCAAAAACTGGCCGTTATTCATGACGCTGCCATTGATAAATTCACCCTGAGCAATAAATTGGCCCTGATTATTGATAACTCCATAATTTGCCATTGTGGAATATAAGGTGGAGGTAAATGTGCCCTTATTGTTCAGAACACCGCCATTGGCAAACACACCATTGTTGAGAAATTGCCCATTTTCGTTGTTATTAAAAGTGCCAGCATTAGCAAATTGACCACTATCTGAGTTAATCAAGTTACCTGTATTATTGAGTGTGGCAATTGTGTTATTTCGGATAATGCCCTGATTGGTTAACGTACCACCTGCCTGATTACTGAGCGTACCATCGTTAGCAAATTCACTGGTGTTTGAGTTAATCAATGCACCCGCATTGTTGAGAGTGCCTGTTGCGTTATTAGTGATAATGCCCTTATTGGTTAATGTAGCTCCTGCCCGATTGCTGAGAGTGCCATCATTATTCAAACTCGCTGTTTCATCATTGACAAAACTAGCGTTATCCTTGTTGTTAAATGTGCTGTGTTCTTGATTATTGAAAATAGAGTGATTATTTACAACACCATTTGATTGATTACTAAAGCCGCTAGCATTGTTAAATGTCGAACCGCTATTATTATTGAGTATGCCATTATTAATGAATGCAGCCGACTTAGTATTATTCATGATGGCATTATTGTTTATCGTGCCATTGTTAGTGAGCCTGCCAACCCTGTATCCGCCTGAGTATGTCTTTCCAGATGTATTGCTAAATGTGGCGAAAGTATTATCAATTACACCTGTGTTGGTAAATGTTCCATATGTTTCAAATGATTTGTTATTGAGTATTTGTCCGTTGTTATTGAAATTACCTTCGTTGGCAACACTACCGTCGTTTCTGAATAGTCCATCATTAACGACCAAGCCAGAACTCAAATTATAGAAAATATTGTGGCTTGTAAAAATACCCGTGAGTTCATTATGAAAGCCATTGTTTCCTGACCCTGACCTATTGTAAAAATTGCCACTTTCTACTGTGCCAAGATTAATAAATTTACTATTACCATTATTATAAATACTGGCTTTGAGGCCGCTCATTGTCCCCTTAGATAAAATTCGAATTGTACCTTCGTTGTCTATCCTATTTCCTACTCCCCATTGACCATTACTAGAAATGTAACCTTTCTTATTGATAAGCTTATCAGTAATAAATCGAGAATTAGTGGCATTTAGGATATCTCCATAATAGTTCTTAAGCATCCCCTTTCCACTATCAAATTCACTGTTGTTTTCTATTACGCCATAGTTATTTATCTCACCACGATTATCTATTTTGCCTTTGTTAAAGACTGTTCCTGACTTAAGATTATCGAAATGACTCTTTCCAGACAGGCTAAGCGATCCAGCATCATCAACAGTCAACTTACTGGCATTCTCAAAATTCTTTGCGATATAACCATCACTAACTCTGATTGGGGATGTGTTTGTGCCATCTAGTTGTGTAGAAGCATGCACAACTGACGACGCCAGTAAAAATGAGCTGCACAGCAACGTAGTAGAGAGCGACAGAAACTGTCGTTGTTTATTTATCATCACTCGGATTCCTTGCGTTTGTGCAACCCAGCCACCTTGTTAAACAACAAGGCCTGTGGCTTTCCGTCCCTGATTCACACCAAGTTTGGCCGATTAAATAACACGCCGATCATAATGAAATGGGGTTATAGCGACTATCAGCCAAAAGTATGATTTTGTGAGAAAAATAAATAAGCAATAAAAAAGGGAGTCACTGACTCCCTTCTAAATATGGTGTGATAAGAGAAATTAACTTTCTTTCTTATCTTTGCAGGATGGGCGTTTATCACCCTTATGTTTTTTATGGGCCGCTGCGGCTTCTTCCTTGGTCACCTTGCCATCAGCATTAGTATCCATTTTTTCGAAGCGTTTTAATGCTGCCGCTGTGGCTTCCTCTTTTGTAATAACACCATCACCGTTGCTGTCGATATGAGCGAAATATCCTTTTTTATCATGTTTAGCCATATCGTCAGTTGATGCTGGTTCAGCGAATGTCACTGTGCTCATTGCCATCGCGGCTAATACTGAAAAAAGTGCTGTTTTCATCATTAATCCCTCTTGTATTGGTTGGGATTTTTAGATTACGCCGGTCAAAGTTAACAAATGGTTATCACAATAAAAAATCGGAATTATTTTTCGATAGCCGCTTTTATATAGTCGATGGCCTTTGTTATTTGTTGTTCATCTGAAAAACGTCCCAGACTGATGCGTAAGGATGATCCTGCTTCTTCATCCGTCAACCCAATCGCTTTTAATACATGTGAAAGCAAGACCATTTCACTGTTACAGGCAGAGCCTGTAGAAGCACAGACATTCGGCTGGAGTTTTTCTAATAGCTTATTCGCATCACAACCGATGAATTGCACATTGATATTGCCGGGATGACAATGACTTTGTGTGCCATTTAATTTAAATGGAATATGCGTCGCTTGCAGTTGCTGTAGAAACAAACGTTTCAAATGCGTTAATTGTTCGCGGTGAGTTTTTGCTTCTTGTTTTGTGATACGCATCGCTTCAGCAAAACCAACACAGAGAGGCGTGGCCAGGGTGCCTGAACGCATACCAAACTGTTGCCCTCCTCCCTGAATAAATGGTGGTAACTCGGCCTGCAGATCATTTTTGATAAATATCGCGCCAATACCTTTTGGGCCATACACTTTATGTGCAGACAAACTCAGCATATCGACATTCCAGTCTTTCACGTCAATATCCATCGCTTCCGGTGCTTGAGCCGCATCACAATGAAACAGAGCGCCTGCCGAGTGTGCCATTTCAGCAAAGGTTTTGACATCCTGAATAGTGCCAATTTCATTATTGACCGCCATAATGCAGACCAACAATGTCTGATCAGACAATAATGATTGATAAGCGTCTACATTAATCAGCCCGGTGTTATCGACTGGAATTTCTTTGACTTTGTAACCTAGTTTTGCGGCATAAAAATAGGCGGCATTTTTAATACATTTGTGTTCAATTTCACTGATAAGAATGTCACGACGTTCAGTAGTATTGCCAAATAACACACTGGCAATCGCCTGATTGTTCGACTCAGTCGCACCCGACGTAAAAATGACCTCTTCACTTGAGGCATTAATGCACTTTTCAATGGTGCTACGCGCAGTCTCAACCGCTGCCGCAGATTGCTGACCAAGCACATGGGCCGTGGAATGTGGATTAGCAAAAATCTCATTATTGTACGGTGCCATCGCGCTAACAACGCGAGGTTCTATCGGCGTGGTCGCCTGATAGTCGAGGTAAATTGAACTACCGATTTGCATTTCCTGCTCCACTTTTCGATGTCAATAAAATCGAAGGATTGATATAGATTGGCTGTATAGGATAGCGAGAAAAGCGGCTTATTGGCTATTTAAAATAGTGTTTATGGCGTTTAGTGTAAATATATAAACAAGAATAAAAGGCAAAAAAAAACTGTTACCGATGAGGAGTGAAATCGGTAACAGTTAGTAGATTCATCATTAGCAATTTATTTTTTTGTTATTTCTTGGTGCTTATTGATATCTGTGTGATTCCTTGTTTGCTCTTGGCTATCAATAAGACTCGAACTGGTAACACTATCTAGTTTTTTTGACTCAAAGCCTTTGTTATCGGCGACGGCAACAGAGGCTGAGCTAGCTATACTTAGGGCACTGATAGAGAGAAAGGTATTTAATCTGTTCATAGGATGACTCCTTAATTTGACTGAGCTAATACTTAGCTACAGTTCAGTTATAGCCTCACCAGGCTGAATTTATGCTGAACAGAATTAAGCGATTTGATGCGACGTATCAAAAAACTAACTGTTTCTTGATTATTTATTGTGCAAACAAGTGATATGGCGAACTTCCCGTCCAGCGCTTAAAGGCTCGTCGAAAATTATTCATGTCATTAAAACAGAGGTACTCGGCTATTTCCTGGCTATTCATCTGCCTAACCTCATACAAATAAATAGCGGTATGTTTTCTGACCAAGTCTAATTGTTGTTGAAAGCTGGTTTGATGCTTTTTGAGCTTTCGTTTCATGGATGCTGGGCTGAGACCAAATGAAAATGACACTTTATCCAAATTAGGCGGTTCGTCTATATGTGACTGAAGGTGGCTGTATATTTGATCAAGAAAACTATACGGGCTGTATTCTTCAGATAGTTGCTTGTCACTCTCTTTTAAGGCGCCCTGCATGCCAAACTTAGATGCATTCGGCCAAGGTGTATCCAAACAGTATCTGGGTAGCCGTATTCGGTTCATCTGTTGATTAAAGCAAATATCTTGTCCAAAGTTGACCCAATATTGTTCAACGTATTCAGGTTCATCGTAGCTAAATTCAAACTGCCAAGGCATTTTTTCACCAGCTAACCACGCCACCATCGACACAAAAGCGGACATGTAAGACTCAATAATAAATCTGTGTTGTTCTATGCTTCCTGTACTGTCAACCCAATACAAAAATAGCTCATCGTCATTTTCATAATATCGGGGCGTGAATAGTGGCGACAAAATGGCATGATATTCACAAAGAATCATTATTGCCTGACGTAAGTTACTCGCTTGCTGTAAAGCTTGACTCACAGAACCATAAAATCCAGGAAATAAACGCTGACCATATAAAAAGCTTATATCATCAGCATCCGCTAGTTTCTGACAGTTTTTGATTAACGTCAGATATTGGTCAGGACTAATGCGCTCTTCAGCCTGCTCAAAATCACCAAGCTGTAAACGCGTTCCTTTCAGTAGATGATACTCAGACACATCACGTGACAGTGCCAATTCGACTAATACAGCGGGCTGATAATGAGGTGTGATACAGGGTGTATCTAGCTCATATCCCAGCGTTTTCACCAGCTTTGCCATGGTTCAGATGGCAGGTGCAGCTGTTTGTTTACGCTGGCTAAGAAGTTGATTTAATCGTTTAATTAACGAATCAGAATCATCCCTTTTTGCCATGGTAATGGCGGTCGTCGCTGTTAAATAGACACGCTGCTGTGATTCCTGTGTACGGTAAGCAAAACTGGCTACCGCATGTTGCAGATCATGACTCAGCTGTTTTGCTTCAGCCTCATCGGTGTCATGTAAGATGATAACGAAACGGTCGCCAGCCAAGCGACAGATCAAATCCTTATCACGCAGGTTTAACAGTAATAGCTGACAGACCAGCTGGAGGATGTGATCGCCCTCTTTTATGCCATACAAGCGATTAATCACATTGAAATCATCAAGATCAATCGCGATGAGCGCCAATGGTTGTTGCTGTTTTTTACTCTCTGCCAAGGATAGCTTGAGCTGTTTTTTTAAATAAGCGCCGCCGCCAACAGGCATAAGCTTGTCAAACAAACGGTGCTCGCGAAAATACCGTTCACGTTTTACCATTTGAGCACTGATAGCAATTTCTTCCTGATGCCAATGATAGATACCAATACTTAATAATATTAAGGCAATCGGTATCGGCATACTTTCAAGCCAGTTGTGCCAGATTAAGGTTGATGGCATACGAATGAACTCATCCATAAAGTCCATCGACCAGGAAAAAACAATGGCGCATAAACCAAATGCCAACAGCCGCGTTACTCTGCCTGCAGGTCGACTCCGCAGTAATAAGGCCAACCAGAAAAAGGCTAGGATCACCATGCCGCCCTCTGACATAACATCCAACCAGTTCACCTCGGTTATCGGCTTTACATCACCCCATGCTCGTAAAATGAGGGTCCCGGAAACAATGGCTGTCGCCAAGCCATAAAAATAAGAAGTCTGTAAAAACGGTCGTTTTTTCATTGATTTAAGTGCACTAAATATCAGCTAGAAAAATTGAATGTTGGCGACACTACGCTAAAAAAATGACAGTGTTGTGACATCACATGCAGTCAATTTAGCTCACAAAAAAATGACTATTTCATCATTTTTTTATGTTTAAACCGTGCACCAAATAGTCATATGACGTTGTTTTTAAAGAATTAAGCTAGGTGGGATATGCTTGTTTCCAACTCAATATTTTTCACTTCGTCATGGTCATTTCAGCTCAAATATGCGGCCACCATTAATCTATCTTATTGTTTTTAAATGATTTTAAATTTTTCTGTCATCTAACTGTCATTTAGCCTACCTACACTTGCCGCCATCGAACCACTATGACGACAAGGATATTTATGAAAAAGACAAACCTGATGTTAGAGCGACCCAGTTTTAAGTTAAGTCTGATTGCTCTTGGGATAAGTAGCTTTATAAGTAATGGCGTCCACGCTGAGGATGATCTCAATCTGGAAACTGTTCGCGTGATTGGACAGGCAGTACAGATTGACAAAGCACTCACTGAACAACGCAACTCAAACAGTATTGAGAGTGTGGTGCATGCGGATGGCATTGGCCAGTTACCAGATGACAACGCTGCTGAAGCGTTACAACGTTTACCGGGTGTGTCTGTGGCAAACGATCAGGGTGAAGGACGTTTTGTTACCGTTCGTGGGCTGGCTCCTGAACTGAATGCCGTTACAATCAATGGTACTAATGTGCCCTCACCTGAGAGTGATACCCGGGCTGTAGCACTGGATGTTTTGCCGAGTGAGTTGGTGCAATCTCTTTCAGTGGTAAAAACATTAACCCCTGATATGGATGCGAACTCGCTGGGCGGCACTATCAATGTCAGAAGTCTGTCAGCCTTTGATCATGATGGCCTGTTTTATACGCTCTCAACGGAAGGTAGTTTTGACGATAATACTGACCAAACCAGCCCTAAAGGTTCAGGCGCAGTCAGTAATGTTTTCAGTATTGGTGATGGCGTCGATAACTTTGGTGTGGCCGCTGCCTTGAGTTGGCAAAAACGGGACTTTGGTTCAGATAATGTTGAAACTGGTGGTGCCTGGGATTTCGATGGTAGTCAACCACGTCTCGAGGAACTGGAACAACGTGACTATGACATTTCACGTGAGCGTCTGGGTTTAGGGGTGAATTTTGATTACAAAGCCGACGTCAATACCAGTTACTACCTGCGTACTTTATTCAGTCGTTTTACAGATACGGAAACCCGTAACGCGGCTGGTATTGAATTTGATGATCCCCTTCTCCCAAATGAATCAGGCGATGACGCTGAAGGCTTCCGTGAATTAAAAGATCGTGAAGAGACCCAAGAAATTCAGTCTTATGTATTCGGTGGTGAGAAAACTATCGGTTTATGGAAGATTGATGGTCAGATTGGATATAGCCGTGCCAGTGAAGACACGCCAGGCCATATTGCCGGTGCCAAGTTTGTTGGTGATTTCGATAATGTCAGCTACAGCGGCACCTCAAAACCGAGATTAAATGCCGGATCAGATTATTACGATCCAGCCAGCTTTGAACTTGATGAAGTGGAATGGGAAGAACAAAAAACCACCGATACCGAAAAGAATATCAAAATTGATCTTGCCAGAGACTTTGACATTCAAGGTTACGCTTCGCAATTGAAATTTGGCGGTAAATTATCACGCCGTGAAAAAGATAACGAACTTGATGCCTGGGCTTTTGAAGACTTTGGTACCAACGATACCAGTCTTGCTGCCTATAGTGCGGGTAATGTGGATTACAGTCTAAACCGATATGGTCAAGGTATTAGTAGCTCGGCATTAGAGCGTCTTATCGGTCGGCTAGATAAAGCAGGCAATGTGGATACAGAAGAGTCACAAATTAATGACTTTGTGATGAATGAAGATATTAACGCTGCCTATGTCATGAATACCTTAGACCTCGACGACTGGACAATTATCGCCGGCCTTCGTTATGAGGGAACAGAGTTTAAAGCAAAAGGTACAGGTATCAGAGATGGTAATTTTGAAGCTATCTCCAGCAAAAACAGCTACCACAACTGGTTACCAGGCTTACATTTGCGTTATTACCTGGACGATAAAACTCAGGTTCGTGCCGCATGGACCAATAGTGTTGTCCGCCCAACATTTGAAGCCTTAGCCCCAGGCTTTGCCATTGATGGTGATGAAGCAAGCTTTGGTAATCCTGATTTAGATCCGATGACATCAAAAAATCTGGACTTAGGTATCGAACATTACATGGGACGAGCGGGCGCGGTGTCGGCGTATGTGTTCTATAAAGATATCTCTGATTTTGTCTATAACACTGACCTCGGTGGTACAGGTATGTTTACAGCCTTTGATCAGGCAGAAACTTTTGATAACGGTGATACAGCAAAAGTCTATGGTCTTGAGCTGGCCTATACACAAAAGCTGAGTTGGCTGCCCGCCCCTTGGAATGGCTTGTTACTGGGGGCAAATGCCACATTCAGTCAATCCGATGCTGAAATCGAAGGTTTAGGACAAAAACGTGATATCGATTTACCAGGTCAATCCAATCAAGTCGCCAACCTGATGGTTGGTTGGGAAAACGACAAACTCAGCATGCGTTTATCGGCTAACTACAAGTCTTCTTATCTATCAGAAGTCGCAGGTATTGATGATAAAGAACATGATCAATATGTCGACTCACAGCTCTTCCTCGACTTTAGCACCAGCTACTTTGTAACCAAAAATGCTCAGATTACTTTGGAAGCAAAAAACCTTACTGATGAAGAGTATTACGTCTATACCGGCAGCAGTGCTTACAACGCTCAATATGAAGAATATGGGCCAAGCATTAAACTTGGTTTCACATTAACTAACTTCTAAAACATATTGAAATATATAGATATATAACATGAATAAATTACTACTAAAACCGACCTTATTAGCCTCGTGCCTGATGGCCTTTTTACCGCTATCAGCATTGGCTGATAAGACACTACACACAGTTGATCATCAACATAACCGCCATATTGAGTCAACACAACTGCTTAACAAAACAGTCATAAATCATGCTGACCGTCTTGTTGCTTATTCACAGAAAGGCATTGCACTTGAATCTGTAGATGGCAAAACCATGAGCCTGCTTAAAGGTAACTTTGGTAGCGTTGACCATCGTCAGGTAAAGCAAGGCCTGTTATTGGCAAGCGTTGATCTGGATAGACAGCAGGCCATGGTGGCATTGTTTGATAACACTTCACGAGATTGGGTTGCTAGCACCTATCTCCCGCAACCTGATTTTAAAATTGAAAGTGTCTGTTTATATCAAGATGAGGCACAAAATGGGTTCTTGTTTCTGGTTGGTGAGCAGGGACAAGGAGAGCAATGGCTGGTGGCTGATGCCTCCTCTCCCATTGCTCTCCCTCAATTAATTCGCCACATAAGCACGCCACCAGAAAGTGAATACTGCCAGGTTGATGATGCTCTTTCACGTTTCTATATTAACGAAGAAAGCGTTGGTATATGGGCTTATGATGCTCATCCTGAGGCCGACCTCAGCCGCTATCCTGTTGCGCTTGTTGAGCCATTTGGCCAATTAAAAGACAGCGCTGCAGGTATGGCAATTGTGCCAGGTGGTTTATTAGTCCTTGATGCTGAATCATCTAGCTTATCTGTTTATGTAGAACATCAAGAACAATGGCAGCTTGAGACAAGCTTTCCATTAAAGCAGTTGATCGAACCTGAAGCCATCAGTGCCAGAATGGATGGCGAAAAGTTAGATATTATTATCAAACACGATATGGGCACGGCTTCTTATACTCTGCCTTGGCCACATAAAAAGACGTCGTCACCAGAAGCGATACCACTTGTTACACCTTTAAAACAAACAGACCCTGTACCCAGTTTAGGTGATGCCGCCGATGATCCTGCTATCTGGGTGAATCAACGAGATCCTGAACAAAGTCTGATATTGGGTACAGATAAGCAAGGTGGTCTGGGCGTCTACGACCTAGATGGTAAAACACAGTCCTTTTTAGCAGTGGGGAGACTCAACAATGTCGATGTTCGTCACGGCTTTCACTTCAACGGTAAACAAGTTGATTTAGCGATTGCCAGCAACCGAGATAACAACTCACTTCATGTATTTGCCATCGATCTCGACAGCAGAAAAGTCAGCGAAATAGGTGAAGTGACTACCCGTGCACAGGATATTTATGGTCTGTGTATGTATAAAAATAAACAAGGTGATATCTATACCATTGTTAATGATAAAGATGGTCGTTTTTTTCAATATCTGATGCAGGATAAGCAAGGCAATATCGCTGGTGAACTAGTACGTGAGTTTAGAGTGGCTACTCAACCTGAAGGCTGTGTAGCAGATGATAAACACGATCGACTATTTATTGGTGAAGAAAACAGAGCGGTCTGGACATTGGATGCCAGAGCTAATGAACCGACTGTGATGACACAGGTCATGCCAGTTGGAGAGCACCTCAAAGAAGATATTGAAGGCATCAGTTTGTATCAGACACAACAGCAGAACTTTTTAGTGATATCCAGTCAAGGTAATAACAGTTATGTGATTTTGGATGCCCTGCCTCCTTTTGCCTACCGTGGTGTGTTTCGTATTGGTTTTAATACGGCTGCAGGCATTGATGGCGTATCGGAAACAGACGGCCTTGATGTGACTAGCATCAACCTTGGCCAACCATGGCAACAAGGCATGTTGGTTGTGCAAGATGGTCGTAACCGTATGCCTCGGGCAAACCAGAACTTCAAATATGTGCCATGGTCAGCCATTGCTGATCAGCTTGGCCTGACAGACATCAGTAAATAAGGAGTCAATCATGGAAACAGCAATGCATGAAATGACCATTTGGGGGCTGGTAAGTGATGCCAGTATATTAGTCAAAATCGTCATGTTAATTCTGGTATTGGCATCGATGGTGAGCTGGTATCTGATTCTTTGGCGTTCAAATGTACTCAGTCGTTTGGAGAAACAAAATAAACAGTTTCAGCAACTATTCAGACAAACAACTGATATGACCACGTTGCCAGCAGCCAAAACGGATGTGACTTTACATAAAGCCATTCCTGCGATTTTTCAGACTGGCTGGCAAGAGTATGAAAAATATCAACATATCGGCACCATGGCGCAAGATGAAAAAGTGGAAAATATTGAACGAGCCATGTTGGTCAATATTGGTGAGCAGGAAGCTGAGTTGGAAAAAGGACTTTCTGTCTTAGCAACCATTGGTTCAGTCAGTCCCTATATCGGTTTATTCGGTACTGTCTGGGGAATTATGAACTCGTTTATTGGCTTATCTCAGGTAGAACAAGCGACACTAAATACCGTAGCACCGGGCATTGCTGAAGCCCTTATTGCTACCGCTATCGGCTTGTTTGCAGCTATTCCAGCGGTTATCGCCTATAACCAGCTGAGTAAACGCGCTGGTGCTATAAGTACACTTTATTATCATTTTGGTAATGAGTTCATCACACGTTTACAGCGTGTGATGCATCGTGCGCCTCTAGCCAAGGCAGCGTGAGGTTGTCATGCTAAGAAAACCAGTTGCTAAACATGCCTTAAAGGCAGAAATGAATGTGGTGCCTTATATCGACGTGATGCTTGTGTTGTTGGTCATTTTTATGGTGACGGCTCCCCTTTTGGTACAAGGTGTCAAACTGGAGTTACCTAAAATCGCATCTGAAGCGCTGCCGACAGACAGTCAAAAGACGATTCTGACCTTATCCGTCGTGTCTGATGGGAGTTACTACTGGAATGTCGGCCCTGAAGTCGATATTCAATCTCGTTCGGATCAGGCAGTCAGTTTAGATGACATGGTCGAGAAAATAGAACAAATCAAACAACAACACGAGGCGTTATTATTTTTTATCCGTGGTGATAAAAGCACAGACTATGCTTCCGTAGTAAAAGCCATCGCTGCGCTACAAAAAGTGGGCATTGCTGATGTAGGTCTGATTACGGAGTCACCAGATGCCTGAATTAGCAATGCGTCAACACAATTACTTGAGTGAACCATTTTCTGCGTCCAAACTCAACAAATCTGCTTTAGTGGAAGTGGCGGTGTTTCATTTAGCCATAGCCGCTTTATTGCTTCACTCATGGACGCCTGCAGTCCAGATGGCGCCAGCGGTAAAAACAGTCAATATTCAAATGTTTGAACTGCCGAAACAGAAAAAGGTCATTGAAGAAAAAGTGATTGAAAAGACGCCACCGCCCATCGAGCCTGAGCCTGTTATTAAGCCAGAGCCCCCCGTTAAAAAGGCGGTGGTAGAAAATGATCTTGCATTCAAACGTGTTGAAAAACCGGTAAAGAAAGTTATGCCGAAAAAGCCAGTGCAAAAGAAGGTTGAGAAGGTCATAAAACCCGTTGAGAAAAAGCCTGAGAAACCGGTGAGTAAACCGCTGACTCAAGAAAAGCCAATAAAACCTCCGACGAACAAACCCGTGGTCGCCACCAATACAAGTACGAATTCACCTCAAAAAACACAAATAAGTACGAATAAGGTAGAAACTGACACATTTTCTGTAGAACACTATAAACCGATAGAAAAACAGACACCCGATTATCCAAGAGGCGCTTTACGAAAAGGGTTGGAAGGTGATTGCACGGTTCGTTATACCGTTAACACTCAAGGACAGGTTGAATCGCCTGAGGTGATGAATGATTGCCATCCCTTATTCAAACGGCCATCATTAGCCGCCGCTAAGACTTTTCGTTATACGCCACGCATGGTCAATGGCAAAGCCGTAAAAGTGCCCGATGTCCGTAATACTTTTGAATACCGTATTCACTAATGGAAGATAAACGCATATGACACACCCAACATCATCTGATTTTCATCAACGTCTGGCGTCATACGATGATGAGGTTATTAATCACTCTGAAGAGAAAAGCCTGAATTCAATCGCGATGTCACGACGTGATGTATTAAGAGGCAGTTTAAATGCGGCTGCTTTAGGTTTTCTAGGGCTGAACCTTTCCAGTCGTTTGGCCTTCGCTGGCGATCATGCTCACCCTCCCGTGCCTTATATTGGTTTTCAAGCCATTCAGCCACGCACCGATGCCTTATTCGATCAGGTTGTAGTATCAGAGGGTTATCAGGCCAAGGCTTTCTTTTCTTGGGGTGATCCTGTTGAAACAGGCGCAACAAAATGGAAAGCCGATGCCAGTAATACCTGGCAGGAACAGCTAAAGCAGGCGGGTGACAATCACGATGGCATGCATTTCTTTGCCTTCCCCAACGATAATAATCGTGGCTTGATGGTCATCAACCATGAATACATTAACCCAACACTTCACCAAAACGGACTGAGCTATGATGTCCAAGACAAACGCTTGCTTGATGATGTTAAAAAAGAACAAGCGGCGCATGGCGTCAGTGTTATCGAAGTCAAAAAAGATAGTCTCGGTGAATGGCAACGCGTCTACCCTTCCCTATATAACCGTCGTATATCAACATTAACGCCAATGAAGGTCAGCGGCCCTTTAGCGGGTCATGCCTTATTTAAAACGGCTTCTGATCCAAGTGCGATGGAAATTATTGGCACTTTAAATAATTGTTCGAATGGTTTCACGCCTTGGGGTACTTATTTGGCATGTGAAGAAAACTGGCATAACTATTTTGTAAATCATGACAAAAAGGATTATCAGTCACGTGTTTCACATAAACGTTATGGCATCTCGACAGGTAAAGAAGATAACTATTATGGCTGGAGCACGATTGATGCGCGATTCGACGCTACGCCAAATGACGCTTTACCCCATCAAGGCTATGTGAATGAACCTAATCGTTTTGGCTGGGTGGTGGAAATTGATCCCTTTGATCCACAGAGTAAACCTGTAAAACGCACGGCATTTGGACGTTTCTGTCGCGAATGTGTCGCACCAGCTATGGCTGACAATGGCCAACTGGCCTTCTATTCTGGCGATGATACTCGTGGTGAATATGTGTATAAATTTGTGCCTTCACAACGTTTTGATAAAGCGGATATGCACAAGAATCGCGACCTACTGGATGAAGGCACACTCTATGTTGGTCGGTTTAATGACGATGGCACAGGACGTTGGTTACCATTAATTCATGGCAATGAAGGATTAACCGCTGAAAATGGCTTCCTCAGTCAGGCCGAAGTGCTGGTTAATGCCCGTGCAGCAGCTGATATATTAGGTGCAACGCCAATGGACAGACCTGAGTGGGCAACAGTGAACCCACACAATCTGGATGTTTATATCTCCTTAACCAATAACTATAAACGAGGTAAAGCATTTGAGATCAATGCGGCTAACCCTCGTCCCGATAACCGTCATGGCCAAATTATTAAAATCATGGAAGATCAAGCTGATCCGGCAGCAACCGCATTTAACTGGTCATTATTTGTATTGGCTGGTGAAAAACCGGGCTCTACAGACGCCAATGGCAACAAGATACCCGATCATTTAGTCGGTAATATTCAAGGGGATATTTTTTCATCGCCTGATGGCTTAGGTTTTGATCGTGATGGACGTTTATGGATTATGACGGACTACGATGATGACGATCCGGTGATGGCTAATATGGGCTGTAACCAAGTCTTATGTGCTAATCCACAAACACAAGAAATCAAACGCTTTTTGGTTGGCCCGAGAGGCTGTGAATTGACCGGGATTACCTGGAGCCCTGATTACAAAGCCATGTGGGTGAATATTCAACATCCGGGCATAAGCTATCCTGCTTCTGATGGACAAACACGCCCACGCTCAACAACTGTGCTAATCACTAAAAACGATGGCGGTGTAATTGGTACATAGCGACTGAATAAAAAGATACTTTTAGCATGATAGGTTTTGAATAGCCTATCATGCCTACTCTCTGTCTTAGCCGCTCCTTTAGTGTCATTTGTTAAAAACAGCTAATGGCCTTATTTCTCTTTTAACAATTGTTTTTTACAGGCTTGTAACTCAGCGCGGTGTTCATTACTGACTTGCGGATATTCCATTTTTAATGATTCAAACGTATCAAGAATGATTTGCGAGGTAATTAACCGTGCATTTTTTTATCGTCTGCCGGAATCACATACCAAGGCGCTTTCTCACTACTGGTCTCAGTTAAACATTTTTCATAAGCCGTCATATACTCATCCCAATAGCCTCGTTCATTCATATCGGCTGAGGTGAACTTCCAATTTTTTTCTGGCTTGTCGATCCGTGCAATAAAACGCTTACGCTGTTCTTCTTTAGACAAGTGCAAGAAAAACTTAATTACCCGCGTGCCGTTTTGGAATAAATGATTTTCCAAATCATTAATGGAGTTGTAGCGCTGTTGCCATATCGCCTCATCTTTCAGCAATTTATCGGGCAGGTTTTGACTATGCAGGATCTCAGGATGGACGCGAACCACTAATACCTCTTCATAATAGGAACGGTTAAATATGCCGATACGGCCACGTTCAGGTAAACATTGGTTAGTGCGCCATAAAAAATCATGTTGCAGCTCTGAATAGCTGGGATGCTTAAAGCTGAAAACCTGGCAGCCCTGGGGATTAATACCTGACATAATATGACGAATGGTGCCATCTTTACCGGCTGAGTCCATCGCTTGAAAGATGATTAATACGGAATAACGGTTGGAGGCATAAAGTCGCCGTTGTAATTCACTTAACTGCGTCACATGTGATTTTAATTGTTTTTTGTAGTCTTTTTTAGAGTCATAGATAGCATTAATGTCAGTAGGCCATTTTTTCAAGTTCACCTTATCTCCCGCATGAACTCGAAATGTGTCGCTCTCTATTTTCATTGTCGCTATCCCCCGATTAGAACCCTTGTTATTTGTTAGCCTCGGTATCGTAAAACTTCCTGACTTTGAATAATATCAGACAACGCTGTATCAAAATTCTCTAATCTCGACTACTGATAACGTTTGTGTAAAACGTGCTCCCTCTGATAATTGATGTGATCTAATAACATGACCATATCGTCCAGAACACTAACTTGTCTCATATCGCGATAGCGCTCTTCACCCTAACAATATATTCACCATCCAAGCTTAAGTTACCCGGCTTCTAATGGCAAAACATGCTCATGTGCCTCCACGGGTTCTGATTACTAAAAATGATGGCGTGATATAGGTACTTAACAAGACATAGATGGAACGTTCTGACTGAGGTTAAGTCACTATTGATATACGAGAAAAATCATCATAATCGTGTAGTAATACACATAAAGGCTGTAGAATCAGGCAAGTCTCATATTGTTTTTCCTCCTATAGTATTCTCACCTTTAAATCTTTTACTCACGGGAGTTTCATCTATGAAAACTGTTGGTTATGCCGCTCATTCTTCAGATACCCCTCTTGCTCCATTCCATTTTGAACGAAGAGAATTGCGTGATAATGATGTAGCAATGGAAATTCTTTATTGTGGCGTTTGTCACTCTGACTTGCACGTCGCCAGAAATGATTGGGGTGGCTCTTCTTATCCCGTTGTGCCCGGTCATGAAATAGTCGGTCGTGTTACTGCAATTGGTAAAAATGTCACTAAATATAATATCGGTGACAACGTGGCTGTCGGCTGTATGGTGGATAGTTGCCTGGAATGCGATGAATGTCATAATGATCATGAGCAGTATTGCCGTAATACGTTCACACTGACCTATGGCTCACCTGATCGCATTAGCAACGAAATGACGCAAGGTGGTTACGCCAAACACATCGTTGTACGAGAAGAGTTTGTATTACGACTGCCTGAAAATCTGGATTTGGCTAAAGCAGCGCCTCTATTATGTGCCGGAATTACCACCTATTCTCCTCTAAGAGAATGGAATGTCGGTCCAGGCAGTCGTGTTGGCGTAGTTGGCATGGGTGGTTTGGGTCATATGGCCATTAAAATTGCCGTAGGTTTAGGGGCAGATGTGACGGTGATTAGTACGTCACCTAAAAAGGAAGTCGATGCCAGAGAACTAGGTGCGCATAACTTTCTGGTATCAAAAGATGAAGACGCCATGGCTGCCGCAGCTTCTGGTTTTGATGTCATTATTGATACTGTTCCCGTCAGCCATGATCTGAATCCATACATTCCTTTATTAGATAATGACGCGACACTGGTTATGGTCGGTCAGATTGGGCCAATTGAAGGACCCAATACAGCACCCATGGTTTTCGGCCGTCGTCGTATTGCCGGCTCATTAATTGGTGGTATTAAAGAAACACAGGAAATGCTGGATTTCTGTGGTCGAATGAATATTTTGCCAGAATGTGAAATGATCAAAATGGATGAAATTAATACAGCATTTGATCGCATGGAACGTTCTGACGTGAGATACCGCTTTGTCATAGATATGGCATCATTAGACGCTTAGCTTATTCGGGCAGTCAGTTTCTGGCTGCCCTTTCCATTTTCTGACAACTCATATGAATACAAAACCTTTGGCTGAACTGCTAAGTCGCTATGCTCCAAACGATGGCCTGTTTGATTTGCCGATTACAGGTGTCCGTGTTTTTCGCGTATCACACATTGACGAGGTCGCTGTACGGGGTAATAGCCAGCCCGGTATTTGCATTATTGCTCAAGGTGCAAAACGTGCCATTATCGGAAGTGATGTATATGAGTATGACGATTCCAGAATGGCTGTTTACTCAACTGAAGTGCCGGTCTCTTCGAGGATTATTCAGGCCAGTAAGGATGAACCTTATTTGTGTCTTATCATCGATATTGATCAGCAAAAACTGGCTGAAACGGCATTAAAAGTTTTTCCGTACGGTCTACCAAAAACGACTGCAAGCAAACCTATTTTTATTGGACAAGCTTGTCCTTACATTGTTGAAGCCGTAACGCGATTGATTGGCTTATCGGCACAAAATGAGCAATCAGCTCTACTAGTGCCTTTAGTCATGGAAGAAATTTATATTCGTTTGTTACAAAGCCATATCGGCAAACTGGTGGTACAGATTGCAACTACAGATTCCCATTTACAAAAAGTCTCTGCAGCGATTTCCTGGCTACGTGAGCATTTTTCTGAACCAATGAAAGTTGATGAGCTGGCTGAACGGGTCAATATGAGCATTTCATCGTTTCATCATCACTTTAAAGCGATAACGTCAATGAGTCCGTTGCAGTTTCAAAAAGAGTTACGTCTTTATGAAGCGAAACATCTAATGCTGTCGAAAATGATGGATGTGAGTACGGCGTGTATGCATGTAGGCTATTCCAGTGTGTCACAATTTAGCCGGGAATACAGTCGTTTTTTTGGCCAACCACCGAGTAAAGATATTCAGCTCCAATCAATGGTCGTCTAAAGCTTAAAGTGTTGTTAGCTTAGTTTATGAATGAGTTTGTGGGTAAGCATAAAGGGTGGAAAACACTCACAAGTGGACGACATAAATTTATAGTAAAAAATTGAATGTACTTTTGTGAGTGCTTTCCATCGCGAAAGCCTGAGTGTAGTTAAAGTTTGCCAAAGTCACAATATGTGTTTGTTATTAATATGAATTAACACACATAATCAGAGCCGGAAAATCAGGCTTGCTTGGATACTTCTGACGGACTAAACACGAGTAAACTTGTCTTGTTTTACCGCTATCAGGAATCCCATGCCAACCAGCATGACTAACCCCGTTGCCCACAATGCCACGTGATAATTACCATAGTAACTGGCCAGATATCCGGCTGCTGCTGGTGCAATGATCTGTGCTGTACCATAACAAATAGTGAGTCGGGCCATAGCTTTAGCCGGATTCAATGGGAATTTATGACCAATAAAGGTCAGCATCAGACTCACAATGCCAGTGAATGTACCGCCAAATATGGCCGCTGCTATCAAGTTAGTGATCAGCGAATCAGACAATACCGGCATAATGACTGCGACCATCTGTAAGGCATAGGTCAGCAATAAAGTGTTTAACTCTCCAAACTTATTCGCCACTTTATCCCACAAGAAACAGGCTGGTGCTGCAGCAAGACCAAGAATCACCCATATCCAGTCACCCTTACCGCTCAGTTGTGGCATTTCTTCAAGTATCGCGACAATAAACGTGGCACTCACAACGTACCCTACTCCGGCACAGGCATAAGCCAGGATCAGCTTTATCATCCAGCTACGGGGAGGCTCTATAAGTGGTTGGCTCGTTTTATGTTGCGTCAGCTGTGGCTGAGGTATCCAGAACCAGGCAGGAATAAAAAAGAGAATGCCAAACAGCCCCATCACAATCCATTGGCTATCCCATGGCAAAAAATGATTCATTAACACCACTGCTGAACCGGGTATGGCAATGCCAAGACCCAATCCCATAAAATGCAGACCTAGTTCTGGCTTAAATCGATGATGTTTAAGCCAACTGAGCACAAATCCCGATGACAATATGACGCCAGCCGTACCACTGATACCCGCAATAAATCGTAATATCACCCAGCCATACAATTCTGTTGTCATCCCCATGGCTATGGTGGATAACACCGCAATCACCAAACACCACTGATAAAAACGATACTTAAACGCAAGGTTATTCGTGAACGAGACTAATACCACACCCAACAAGTAACCAATATAGTTAAATGTCGCCAGCCAGCCACTATTCACCAGCGATAAGTCTGTCTGATTGAGCATTAAAGGAAGAAACGGTGTATATGAAAATCGTGCTATGCCCACCGCTAGAATGACTGCACAGATACCCGCTGTAATCACTTTTATTCGTTGAAACTGTAATTCTATCGATAACTGTGTCATGTATATCATCAGAGTGAATGAATAGCGTGCATAGTATCACTTGATAAAGTGGTGATGACTTATTAAAAAGAATAGATACTTTGGAAAAAGTGTTATTCACTAAATCATATCAACCCGACCAATTTATTTATGTCAACTAATCGACTAGATTTGTGGGGCTGGGCTGTTCTAGCTATCTTCGTGCATTAAGTGATCCCGGTGAGATTCGAGTGATTCTTTATATCTGGGATGGAAAACACGGTAATACGTTATACCTATCGCCACACTTAATAGAACACTCATGATCGTTGCCAGCCAATCTGAAGCGGTCATTGCAGCGATATCCATCGCAAAAAACTCACTGATAAACCATTTCATTTCGTACTCCTTTTAGCTTATGACATTGCCGATTGAGTAACAGCGTTGTTTTGCTTCACCGCTTGTCGAATAGTAACGGTCACATTGAACAGCATTACAACAGCGCCAAGGAAAAAGACCAAACCACCCACAGCACGCATGGCATAATAAGGATGCATCTGTGCGACTGATTCCACAAAGGTATACGCTAAATTGCCGTAATCATCATAAGCACGCCACATCAAACCTTGCATAATGCCTGACACCCACATGGCCGTGATGTAGATAACGGTACCGATGGTCGCCATCCAGAAATGGGTGTTTACCAGTTTGGTTGAATACAAAGGCACACGCCAAAGTTTTTCGACCATATGATAGATAGCACCGATAGATACCATGGCAACCCAACCCAGTGCTCCCGCATGAACGTGCCCAATCGTCCAGTCTGTATAGTGAGATAAGGCATTAACCGTTTTAGATGACATAACCGGGCCTTCAAATGTCGACATTGCATAAAAAGCCAATGACACAATCAGGAACCGTAAAATATAGTCTGTACGCAGTTTGTCCCAGGCACCACTTAAGGTAAACATGCCGTTAATCGCCCCACCCCATGAAGGAATAATCATGGCAAGGGAAATAGCCGCACCGAGTGATCCAGTCCAGTCAGGTAACGCGGTGTATTGAAGATGGTGAGCCCCTAACCAGACGTAACCAAACACCAACGCCCAGAAATGAATAACCGACAAACGATAAGAATAAATCGGACGATTAGCCTGTTTAGGTACAAAGTAATACATGATGGCAAGAAAGCCTGCTGTCAGGAAAAAGCCAACGGCATTGTGACCCCACCACCATTGAATCATCGCATCCTGAACACCCGCAAAAATAGAATAGGATTTCCATAGTTCCACTGGAATAGACAGACTATTGACGACATGTAAATAAATAATCGCAATCATCATCGCCAGATAAAACCAGTTAGCCACATAGATGTGTGAGATACGACGGATGGCGATAGTCATAATAAAGTTAAAAGTAAAAGCCAACCAGACAACTGTGATTAATACGTCCAGAGGCCACTCCATCTCAGCATATTCTTTTGACTGGGTATAACCCAATGGCAGCGTGATAAACATGCCGATAATGACAACATTCCAGCCCCAGAAAGTGAACCAGGCCAGTTTATTACTCCATAAAGCGACACTGCAGGTGCGTTGAACAACATAATAGGCTGTCGCCATTAATGTGCTGCCGGCAAAGGCAAAAATCACCGTATTAGTATGAACAGGCCGCAGCCGTCCAAAACTCAGGTAAGGATTATCAAAATTCAAAACAGGCCAGGCAAGCTCAGAGGCGATCCATACACCTACACCAGTGCCGATCACCAGATAAATGCACGCCATGATCGTAAAAAACTTCACAATATTGTAATTATAGGGTTTTGTTTCCATTTTATATCTCTCTGTGTTTTGCCCTATTCAGCGAATATCCTGGCGTCGTCTAAATAAAGGCTCTGGATTTAACACTGAACCTGAGTACATCGTACTAATGCCAGAAATGCCTTTTATGGCATCAAAAACATCTTTATCCTCCCTGATAGCAAAGCTATCGAAACCACAACGATGCATATGGCTCAGTTGATCTCGTAATACATCACCTGTCGCACGTAATTCTCCCTTCCACTTCAGTCGTGTTCGTAACTCTACTGCCTGACTATAGGCCCGACCATCAGTAAATTTAGGAAAATCGAGTGCAATAAGCTCCAGCTGTTCCAGCCAGGGCGATAAGGTATAAATATCGGCATCATTCTGCAGCCACACGGCTTTTACTCTGTTGGCTGGCTCATGTTCAATAGGTTCGACCCACACGCTAAACGGTAAGATCAGTTTTTCATGCTGGGAATGTTGATCGATATCTTCCAATTCTTTGATCAAAATCCAATTATCATGCTCGATAATCAGTGGCTGCTCAGTATCACGAAGGCAAATAATGTTTTTCATCAATTTATCTCCGCTGTTTGATAAACACGTTCTTTGAAAGGTGGTATCCCAATACGATCAACTGTGTCACTGAAGTTCTCATCCTGCTCTCTGTATTGAAGAAAGACATTGATAAGCGTATCGATAACATCGGGCACATCATCCGCCAGAAATGATGGCCCAATGACTTTGCCCAAACGTGCATTTTTGCCTTGATCACCGCCAATGGTAATTTGATACCACTCCACACCATTCTTATCGACACCCAAAATGCCAATATTTCCAATATGGTGATGGGCACAGGCATTCATGCATCCAGATATATTCAAACTCAGTGAGCCAATATCATGTAGATAATCTAAATCTGAAAAGCGTTGCTGTATTGCCGCAGCAATGGGGATAGATTTTGCATTTGCCAGCGAGCAGTAATCGGCACCTGGGCAGGTAATCATGTCCGTCAGCAGGCCGATATTGGGTGCAGAGAGATTTTCTGACTGAAGAGCAGTCCATAAAACAAAGAGTTCGGCTTTTTTGATTGAAGGTAATACCAGATTCTGCTCATGGGTGACCCGAATTTCTGCAAAGCCATATTGTTCAGCCATATCAGCAACAGCACGCATTTGATGAGATGTTACGTCGCCTGGCGGGGTTGCAGGTCCGGGTTTGGTTGAAATCACGACTGAAGCATAATCTGGGTGTTTATGTTCATGTGTATTACGTTTAATCCAATTGGCAAAGGCATTATTTTGGCTCAGTAGGTTTACATATTCTTTGCTATCTGTTGTCACATAAGATTCAATGCCAAATTGTTTGGCAACACGCTGAAACTCATCTTCCGTTAACTGAGCTGGTCCCCCTTTCAGGTTCTGCCATTCCTTTTCCACTTCAGCAGCAAAAGCCTCTATGCCAAGACTCTTTACTAAAATCTTGATGCGGGCTTTATATTTATTATCACGTCGGCCATGACGGTTATATACCCGTAATACAGCTTCCAGATAGGTCAGCATTTCCTGCCACGGCAGATCGGATTTTAATAATTCACTGATGATGAGTGTACGACCTAGCCCACCTCCGGCCATCACTTTAACTTTGATTTGCTCATCATCAGCATCACGATAAAGATATAGACCTATATCATGTGTTCTTACTGCGGCACGGTCTTCGGTTGAAGAAGACACAGCAATTTTAAATTTGCGTGGTAAAAACAGAAATTCAGGATTAATCGTCGACCACTGACGAATAATTTCTGCATATGGACGCGGATCAACGACTTCATCTGCTGAAACTCCAGCAAAAGCTTCGGTCGTGACATTTCTGACACAGTTGCCTGAAGTCTGAATAGCGTGCATTTCCACATCAGCCAGCTTCTGCAGGATATCTGGCACTTGCTCTAGCGTTATCCAGTTGAACTGAATGTTTTGACGCGTAGTGAAATGGCCATACCCCTTATCAAACTGATCGGCTATGTCCGCGAGTGTGCGTAGTTGATTTGCAGACAAAGTGCCGTAGGGAATCGCCACGCGTAGCATGTAAGCATGCTTTTGTAAGTACAAACCATTCTGTAATCTCAGCGGCATAAACTCTTCATCAGACAATTCGCCATTGATATATCTATTCACTTGATCGCGGAATTGTCTGACACGCTCTAAGACGAGCGCTTTATCATAAGAATCATACTGGTACATAACTAACCTTTTGTGATATCTAACCTAAATTAAGGGGCAATAAACACCGCTTTATAACGGTTACTGATGGCTGAATTCCCCTCACTCGTGGCGACAAAGTGAAATTCACGCAGGCCAGATGAGGTCGTATCCGAAGGTAATCTTACTAAGGCTGTGACAGGGACGATTTTACCTGGCTGTATCGTAATGCCCCGTTCTAAACCATCTACACTGGCTGATGGCAAACCCTCAATGTGATAGTTCACAACGAGTGGCTGATCTGTTTTATTTAGTAGCTTTAAGGTGTATTTATTTTGAATATCACCGTTACTCATTTGGATATATAACGGTCTTCTCTCATGCACCACATTAAACTCGGTGGGTTCAAAGTGGGTAAAGCCATAGCCCACACCCATAATTGAAAAAGCCATAATCAAACTGTAAACAATCACTCGCGGACGTTTCCATAGGCTAACTTCAGCTTTACCTTGATGTAGTTCTTTATGAGATGCGTAACGAATCAGGCCTCTGGGCTCATTGATTTTGTCCATAATGCTGTCACAAGCATCGATACATAAACCACAGGTGATACAGCCCTCTTGCTGACCTTTACGAATATCGATACCCGTCGGACACACTGCCACGCAGAGTTTGCAGTCGATACATGAGCCTTTATTGGCATCTTGTGTACCTGAACGGGATAACTTACCTCTGGGTTCCCCACGTACCGCATCATAAGCAGGTAATACAGTTTCCTGGTCATACATCACACCCTGTAAACGCGCATAGGGACACAACCAAAAACACACTTGTTCACGCATAAACCCCGCGAACCAATATGTGAAAAAGGTAAAGATACCCATGGCCACCCAGACTGGCGTGGGCGCTTGAAGAGAGAAGATATCACCCCACAATTGATAGGCATCTGTAAACCAGGCTGAAAACGTAATACCTGTCAGTATGGCAATTGCTAACCAAACACCGTGCTTACCGACTTTTCTGAAGGCTTTAGATGCTGTCCAAGGCTCACTGTTAAACTTACGCTGTTTTTGTGGTGTTTTTCCTTCAAACTGCCCTTCAATAAAAGTAAATATATCTGTCCAGACTGTTTGGAAACAAAAATAGCCACAAAAGACTCGTCCTGCAATGCTGGTTGCCGCCGCTAACAATATGGCAAAGAACAGCAGTGTTAACGACAACACCCATATATCTTGTGGATATAGGGTCAAAGCAAATAAATGAAATTGCTGCTCAGGAATGTCCAGCAATACAGCTTGATGACCATCCCAACGTAGATAAGGCCCCAAAAAGTAAATCAACCACACCGACATGCCAAAGTTTTTTAAGGTGCGAAACCGTCCTTTCATGCGCCTGGCAACGACATTCTCACCTTCCCCTGTATGTACCTCCCAGTCGGATAAGGCATCATAAACTTCAACTTTAATAGGTATTTCTGATAGTTTGCTCATCACAGGATCTCCTCTGTGGCTAAATGCTGAAAACGAGGTGTTTTTTCATAGTTATACGATGGTTTTTGAACGAATTAAGCCTGGCCGGTACAAATCCGACAATAAGGTTAACCCTTGTTTTAATGACTCAAAATCACTACTGGCACCAAGCGAAATGCGTACGGCCTGACTATGGCTCCGAGACATGACAAATGCTGTTGAAGGCACAATAGAAACGCCGATTCGGCTCGCTTGTTCAGCAAAATCTAATGCTTTGTAGCCATGAGGCAGCTTTAGCCACAGGTGTGGTGAAGCAGGATGTGACCATACATCGCTTTGCTGGAAAATTGACTTGGCTAATGATTGCCTTATGATATTTTCAGCCTTAATCGCCTGGGTAATCTCATTGATTTTGTGGTGTGTTATCCAATGCGAGACAACGGCAGTCATCAGTGGTGGTGCCATTAAATGACTGATTCGCATTTCTTCGGTGAGACCTAATGCATCATTAATATTCGGTGATGCAATATAAGCAACACGTAACGATGGGCTAAGGCATTTAGAGATCGTGGCAACATGCCAAGTGCGATGTCTGGCAAGGTTATATAGCGACGGCAATTTCTCATCGAGAAAATGATAGTAAGGATCGTCTTCGATAATGGTGACGTTGAACTGATCTGCTAACGCTGCTAAAGACTCTCTTCGCTTTACAGACAAGGTCGCCGTGGTGGGATTATCAATATTTGGAATAACATATAAAACATCGATTGATTGTTTTTCGCATTGCAGTTGAAACTGTTCTGGAATGATCCCCTGCTCATCCATGCTGATACCGATGACGTCCAGTTGCAACTGATCTGCCATCGCTCTCAATCCAGGATAAGAAAACTCAGGAGCGGCTATCGTTTTTGCTCCTTTGCGTTTGAGATAGCTTAATAAACAAAACAAAGCACTGTGAGCACCGCTTGAAATCAGAAGTTGATCGCTATTGAGCCCTGTCAGTTTCGGTGACAACCATTGCTGGCCGGCAAGCCGGTCATCCGGATGGCCAGCTGTTTCCTGGTAACACAGGTGGTGTGAGGCAGAAATACCTGACAGACTAAGTTCGCTGATGGCTTCGGCAATGCTCTTCTCGAGATTCAGCTCATTAGGTATAGGCGGGTTGTTCATGCTTAAATCCAGGGTTTTACCTTCAATAAGCTGTGATGAGTTGTAATGAGAAAAAGTGGTTTGAGCAATAAAACAGCCATTGCCTCTTTGGGTTTCAACTAATCCCCTTCTGGCTGCTTCATTAATGGCTCTTGTTACCGTAGTGAGATCGACAGAGAGTGCATCAGCCATTTGGCGTTGTGCGGGTAATCTGTCACCCGGTTTGAGAATACGGTTTTTGATGTCTGTTTCTATCGCATCAACTATACCGATGTATTTAACGCGAGCATTTGAATCTATTCTTGCTGACCAGGTGGACATAGCTTTCTCCATTGACGCTAACCGTACAATTTGGAGTAAATGCTATGCCTCACTTATTTTGTATGCAATAAAAACATACAAAACAAGTGTTTGTATGGATTATTATTTTTATATATACCTACAATCAGGACGTTTTAGACAAGAATAACAAGTCTATTTGCGCAAAATTGGGGCTTAACATTATTCCCACATGATATCAGCATTGGCTTTTGCAGCTGCGTCGAACAATTCAATTAATGGCAGAGCACGTTTTGATATAGACACTGGAGGATTGTCATCGTCCTCACTCTCAGTATTGTCTTCATCGCTTAATTTGGCATTGTTCACTGCTTGCTCTAGACGTTGTTTATAGTCATGAACGTCTTCTGCCTGGATAGCACCTGGAACAGTTCCACTATGTCCCATCAGTTTTAATAAATGAACAGCCACATTACCAAACAGGGTGATATCAGCATAAGCTTTTGTTTTAAATGTAACAATCATAAGGACTCCTGCTAGTAGAAATATGAACAAACATCATACGTTGAATCAGGTATCAAGACATTAACAAAGAAAGGTATGAGTCGATGGATTCAGTTATTGGTAGATATAACGGATTTCATTAGCAGGAAGCGGCGCACAAAAATAGTAGCCCTGCACAGTCACCGCATAGTCGTTATCTCTGAAAAAGGCAAGTTGTTCTTCTGTTTCTACCCCTTCTACGACGACTTCCAGCTTTAATTGTTTAGCCATTGCAATGATGGCTGTCACTATGGCGGCATCGTTCTCATCATTGACCAAATCGTCAATAAAGGATTTATCTATTTTTAAAGCATGTATCGGAAATTTTTTGATATAGCTTAGTGATGAGTATCCCGTTCCGAAGTCATCGATGAATATTTTTACACCAATATTTTTGAGTTTTTCTAATATGGCAAAACTTTCATTCAGATGATGCATCATCAGGTTTTCTGTGATTTCGACTTCAAGGTATTCAGCTGGGAGCTGATATCGATTCAAACTTGCTTCAATTAGCTCAAAAAGCTTGTTTGGTTTGCCAGTGTGTAGAAATTGCCTTGCGGAGAGGTTGACTGAAATATGCGCAGGAAAACCGGAATCCAGCCATTGTTTTGCTTGTTTACAAGCTTGGTCAATGACCCACTCGCCAATCGAAACAATGAGACCACTTTTTTCAGCGATAGGAATAAAAATGGAAGGTGAAATATCGCCATGCTCAGCATTATGCCAGCGCAGCAATGCTTCAAATCCCACTGTGTCGCCATTCACAATATCAATCTTGGGCTGATAATATAACTGCAATTCATTGTCAGCAATCGCACGTCGAAGTCGGTTTTCCAGCTCAAAATGATTTTGTACTGAATTATTCATTTCATCACTGAAGAAATGATACTGGTTTTTACCCAATGCCTTTGCATGGCGTAAGGCATTATCCGCGTCGGACAAGGCTTGGTCGACGCTGTCTATCCCTTCATTGAAGAAAGCGATGCCAATACTGATAGAAACAAAGACTTCATGCTCATCGATCACAAATGGCTGGTGAAAACTACTGATGATCTTTTCAGCAATATTAGCTGCATCAACAGGTTCGTTGATATAGGTCATCAATACGACAAATTCATCACCAGCAAAACGTGTCAAAGTATCGTTTTTACTGAGACTCTCAGGAAGTCGTTTCGCCACCTCAGCGAGAAGTGCATCACCCACCATATGACCGAGTGAATCATTAACGCGTTTAAAATCATCGAGATCGATAAACAGTAATGCTTGTGACACCTTTTTTTGAGCTGCAAGCTTAACTGCCTGCTGGAGTCTATCTGTGAGTAATGCACGATTAGGTAAGCCGGTTAAGGCATCAAAATGGGCTAAATAATCCAAGTCATGTCTAACTTTTTCTACCTGTTTCAGTTTTTGTGCGTTATCCAACGCAAGCGACAGAGTGTGAGCAAAACTTAAAGCAAACAGTTCATCATTTTTATCAAATTGCTGACCTGACAATTTTTCACTTAGCAGAATATATCCAAAAGTATGTGCATCACGTCGTATGGGCACCATTAATACCGAAGATAGGCTATGAGATCCTTCTTTGCATTCAAGGCATAAATCATTCAGTAACTGAGGTGTTTCTGGGAGTGTGTTTTTGTGTAACGTTAAACAGTGATGAAGTATCGACAATTGTTCATCTGTGAAACCAATACCGACTGAATCCGTGATGGAATAATGCTTATCAATCAGCTGTACGGATGCGGAATGGCATTGCACTAACTTTGCTAGCGCGTTGATGCCTTGATATTTTGCTTCTGGCTCTGCCGAAATTGTTGCAAGACAAGCTAATAAGTCTCGAGAACGATCATGCAGCTCTTCCAATCGTTTAGACCAGGAAAGGAGTTGTTGATGTTCTTGCTCAATTTGTTCAAGTGACGTATGAGACTGTGTGAGAAGATGTTGTTTACGACTGGCGATACGTTCAAAAATCGCTGTGCGTGTGATAACCCCGGCAAAGCGTTCCTGATCGAGTACGGGCAATAATTCCTGCCCATTGATATCCAGCATAGCCAGACTTTGTTCTATAGGTGTTTCGGGGGTAACAAAAATAGGCGAGCTGGATTTACAGAGATCGGCAAATATCCAGTTAGGGTGTTTAGAGACTTCTTGTAATGTGACTAAACCACAAAATTTGCCGTCTTTGGGATTGTCATTAAAAACAGCAAAAATCGTGTTTTTATCAATTTTCCGAGGTCGTTCTTCATCAAGTACATACTGAACCAAATCAGTCTGTACACAATCCCTGACAAATAACGTATTCATTTTACTCTTGATAGGTGCACATCAATATCAAGCTCCATATGGAGAACCTCGTCTGAACCTAATAGCGATTTCGTATGGGTTAACACAAAATCCATCAGCTGCTCCTTACTGATTCTTCTTAACAATGATTGACGAATGAGAATATCGCCTATCACTTCATCATCTACTTCAATGTGTTCGTAGGGTGTTTTTACCAGAAGATCTAACGCTCTTTTCATGGCAATACAGCCGATCGGTGCATCCTTCCCCATCACCAGCATATCTCTCAGTGGGGGCATTTTATACTCACTAATTCTGGCCGAGATATATGAACCAGACTCTGAACCTAATGGCATCCTTTTCCTCATTTTTATTAGTATCGTTATTAACAAAAGCAATAATGATGGCCGACTGTTTAATCGGGCTAAACTATTAAAAACAGATTTTTTTATTAATTGCAAATAATAGTAAAAACCTAAATATCCATAGCATTTCGAACTTCTAAAATGAGAATAAAAAAACACATTTAAATGATTGATATGAATTATGAATACTGTATTCACATGACACTAGATACATACAATTTGATAGCGCAATATAAAATTTGTTCAGAGTCATTCAGACGTCAGCATTGCTTTGCATCGCGCTTAGCAATCCTGAGTTTTCAGAAGAGTCTACCGTATGAATGGGCTCGCTTTATTAGGAATTACTCCTAAACAACGAAAACTGTGAATTAATCGGTATAAAAAAATAATTGCTCACATCGGATAGTTGAAATCGACTTGAAACAACTTCTCCACAGCCATAATGTCACGTTGATTGGAGATAAAAATAATCAGATGGTCGTCAGGCTCAATCACAAGTGATTTATCTGAAAATAAAACGTGCTCATTTCTTAAAATCGCCGCAACCGAGGCGCTTGCTGGCAATTTTATTTGCTCAATATGACGGCCAACGACTTTCGATGTCGTCAAGTCACCATGTGCTATCACCTCGATGGCTTCAGCCGCCCCTTGTCGAAGTGAATGCACGGTCACGACATCCCCTTTACGAATGTGCGTTAACAAACTGCCTATCGTGATCTGAGCCGGCGAAATAGCTAAATCAATGCTGGTGCCTCTGACCAGTTCCACATGGCTGGCTTTACCAATTATCGAGATGACTTTTCTTGCGCCCATTCGCTTGGCAAGCATAGAAGAAAGAATATTCACTTCATCATCATTCGTCACAGCACAGAACACATCTGTTTTGCTGATATTCTCTTCCTGCAATAGGTTAGCGTCACCCGCATCGCCATGCAGAACAACGGACTTCTTCAAGCCCTCGGCAATAAAGCGAGCACGTTTTGGGTCCATTTCAATAATTTTGACCTTATGGTTGGTCTCTATCCGTTTGGCCAGTTGACGCCCTATATTACCGCCGCCGGCAATGAGTATGCGTTCATACGTTTTATAGGCATGACGAAATACTTTGACCAGTTTCGAAATATGCTGAGTGAGTGCTAAAAAGAAAATTTCATCACCGGGTTGCAAAGCCTCTCTGCCTGTTGCTTGAATGGCTTGATTATCTCTGAATATCGCCGCGACACGCATTTTGATATCGGGAAGGATGTCGAGTAATTTACTGATAGGCTTGCCAGCCATGGGGCTTTGTTCACTGACTTCCACCGCCACAAGTTGGGCCATGCCATCAAAAAATTCAACAACCTGTAACACTTCAGGCTGTTCAATTAGTCGTTGTATATAAGCCGTAACCAGTTGTTCTGGACTTATAATGACATCGGTTGCAAAGGCGTCAGGTGAGAATAAGGCGGGATACTCAACATAATCCGAAGCTCTTATTCTTGCCAGCTTTTTAGGTGTTTTGAATAAGGCATTGGCGACCTGACACGCGACCATATTGACTTCATCATTTTGTGTCACCGCAATCAGCATATCGGCATCCTCAATACCCGCCGCGATCAACGTCTCAGGCGAGGATGCATGACCATTCACAGCACGAATATCTAATCGATCCTGAATGCGTTCCAGTAAGTAACTGTCTGTGTCGACGACGGTGACATCATTTCCCTCGTTGACCAAACTCTCAGCAGTCGAACCACCTACCTGACCTGCCCCTAAAATGATAATTTTCATCGGCTTTCCTCAACAGCTATCAATGACGCCAATAAGCGGGAATCAACAATATTAATAGTGTGAATATTTCTAATCTTCCGGCTAACATGCCAAACACACCTAACCATTTCACTACATCATTCACGCTGACAAAATTAACCGCCACCTCACCTAAACCTGGCCCCAGTAGATTAATGGTAGCGACCACGGCCCCAAATGCACTTTCCAGGTCTAATCCTGCCGCCATCATCGCGACGGTCAGGAATAGCGATGTGACGATATACAACACATAAAAGCCCCAGACTGAATACAACACTTCTTCTGAGACGGCTCTTTCACCTTGTTTGACAACGACAACGGCGCGGGGGTGGGCGAGATGGAATAACTGTCTTAAGCCCAGTTTGGCTAATAACATTACCCGCATCACTTTTACGCCCCCCGCTGTCGAACCGGCACAGCCACCAGTAAATGACAAAATCACCATAATCAATGGAATATGCAATGGCCAGCTGGCAAAGGTAGCAGTGCCAAATCCGGTACTGGTCAGTACCGAGGCAACCTGGAAAACCGCATAACGCAGAGACTCTGCAACAGAGCCATAAGCATTTGACAGGTAAAGACTTGCTGCAACAAATAAGCTGGCAAATAAAAACACTAAACCATAGGTTCTGACTTCAGGATCTTTAGCATAAGGAGACAGTAATTTTTTTCTGAAAACAATGAAATGAACAGCAAAGTTAACACCACCTGCCAGCATAAATACAATCGCGATGAGTTCAATAAGTGGGCTGTTATAAAAACCGAGACTGTCATCATGGGTTGAAAAACCACCTGTTGCTACCGTCGTAAAAGCGTGTCCAACCGCATCAAAAGCCGTCATGCCAGCAAAGTAATAAGCAATACCACACAGGCTTGTCAGTATCAGGTAAATAATCCATAAAGAACGTGCTGTTTCAGCAATTCTGGGGGTGAGTTTTTCATCCTTTGCAACCCCAGATGTTTCAGCTCGATAAAGCTGCATGCCACCGACACCGAGTAACGGCATAATCGCTACAGCAAGTACAATAATCCCCATACCACCAAGCCATTGTATTTGCTGTCTGTGATACAAAATTGACTGGGGTAATTGATCCAGGCCAGTAATAACCGTTGCGCCGGTTGTGGTAAAGCCGGATATTGATTCAAATACGGCATCGGTCAAATCCAGATGCAAACCAAAAAGAAACGGTAAGGCACCGACCAATCCTAATAGAATCCAAAACAGCGTCACCACGAGAAAACCATCCCGAACCGAAAGCTCTTGTCGCTGATTTCGGTTCAGCTGCCACAACACCAGTCCGATAACGATGACAGATAACATGGATAGCAAGAAGACATTCAGTTCACCATCCTGATAAAAAAGCGAAACAAGAATAGAAGGCACAAAGTTCAGACTGTAAAACATCAACAATATGCCAAATAACCTCAGTATCGCTCGCCAATGCATGTCTCGATTATCCTTATTGTTGTGAGGGTGTCACAGACGAAAAACAGAATGTGATAAATAACTAAATACCGTTAACAAATCGTTTTACCTGTCATAATTGAAAAAACTTAACGGAATTATGCCGCGCTGATATAACAAGATTGTAAAAATAATATAAAAATCCATGAGCAAAAATGACGCCTCTGCTAACATTGACTAAGGCCATCTCTCCCTTAAAAGGGTATTTACTGGCGACGCTCATCATGACTGGTATCAGTCTTGTCACTGCGTTGCTGACTCCCCTATTTCTTCACACCAGCCTGTTAATGCTGTTTATGGCTGGGATTGTATTTATATCCGCCAAAACGGCGCTTGGTCCCGCCATTTATGCCAGCGCTTTAAGTTTTACGATCTTTAACTTCTTTTTTACTGAGCCTTATTACACACTGGATATCACCCATCGTCATGATGTGGCGACCTTAGTGTTATTTATCTTTGTCAGCTTGATAACCGGAAATTTAGCATCAAAAATGCGGCTGGCCATTGCTGAATCGAAACAGGCACTAGAGAGGCAGCATCGCTTTTTTTCATTCAGCCAGAAAATGACATCAGCTATGAATACAGGCCTTGTATTAGACACGCTGCAGCAGGCTTTTCAACACACGTTATCCTCGTCGTTCTACCTGATTGAAAAAAACCAGCAAGAACTCGTTTTTACGCCATCCACACCCCCATCTCACTCCATCAGCCTATTTGAAACAATCTGGGAGAACCCAGAAAATAGCGAACTAATAGATGGGGAAGTTATTGCCCTTAGGACAGAGAATAAAACACGGGCACTTATCTACGTGCCATCGCCTTTAACTGAGGTGCAGTCAGCGGCGCTGCAGACTTTTTCGAATCTCGCAGCATTGGCGCTTCAACGCATTCTGCTTGCTGAAGATCTGGAAACAAGCAGGCGGCTTTCAGAAACAGAACAGTTACGCTCTGCACTATTGTCTTCTGTATCACATGACTTACGGACACCACTTTCATCTATTATTGGTTCGGCATCGAGTCTGCTTGAGTATCAGGAAAAACTGTCAGCTGATGATCAACAACAGCTGCTTCTCACCGTCCTGGATGAATCACAGCGTCTGGATCGTCATATTCAGAATTTATTAGATATGACACGTTTTGGTCAGGGCAAAGTCACGCTGAATAGAGATTGGGTTGATATCCGAGATATCATTGCGAGCGCGCTATACCGACTACGTGATGCATTAGATTCATGCCATTTGAATATCTCAGTGCAAGATAATATTCCCATCATATGGGTACATGGTTTATTAATAGAACAAGCACTTGTCAACATCATTGATAATGCTGCCAGAGTGACACCAGCAGACGGTGATATTGATATTTCCGTTAAGCTCACCACAACCTGTCTCGACATTGATATTAGTGATAATGGACCGGGCATTGCTGATCATGAAAAAGTAAAAATATTCGATATGTTTTATAGCGTGACGCATGGTGATTCTGAAACCAAAACAGGCACAGGACTTGGTCTGGCGATTTCGAAAGGTATGATTGCTGCTCATGGTGGCAATATTGAGGTAATAGATAATTCATCTGGTGGCACCATCATGCATATCACCTTACCGAAACATCCTGTTGTGTACGGACCTCAAGAATGAGCATGTCATCAAAAAAAATTCTGATTATCGAAGATGAACCACAGATCAGGCAGTTTTTACGAATCAGTCTAGAGGCCCAAACCTATGATGTTTCTTTGGCGGTTACTGCTAAAGAAGCGATTGCCTTCTCTGAGTCGCAGCATTGTGATCTCATTATCCTTGATCTGGGACTACCCGATAGAGATGGTCAGGATGTTATCCGGATATTGAGAAAACAAACTCAAGCTCCGATAATTGTGTTGTCTGTAAGAGCGAGTGAAGATGAAAAAGTACGGGCACTTGATTCAGGTGCCAACGATTATGTGACCAAACCTTTTGGTATCAGTGAGCTCATGGCCAGAGTACGGGCATTGATACGGATTCATGATAATCAGCCAAGCCCCCATGCGATTATCCATGTTGATAATTTAGCAGTGAACACGCAAACTCGAGAAGTCTGGTTGGATGACCACAGTATTCATCTATCACGCAAAGAGTTTGCCCTATTGTATGAGCTGATAGCGACACCAGGGCGAATACTGACGCATCAACAATTACTCAAGCAAATTTGGGGAGAACATTTTATGACCGAAACCCATTATTTGCGGATTTTAGTGGGGCATCTTCGGCAGAAGTTGAATGACGACCCTATGCAGCCTAAATTTATCATTACCGTTCAGGGTGTTGGTTACCGTTTCAAATTTTAATGCCTTATGTATTGAAGGTCTGCTTCAATACCAATAGCATCAACACCCTAGTGACTCAGCGTTCTTATCAGGAAACAAGCATGCTTACCCATTTAGTCAACATCATTTTTCTGCTTTTTATGCTTAGCAGCATGAGTATACAGGCGACAACTTTAACCGTGGATGGTTTAGCAAATAAGAACACACCTAAGGCAACGGACGTCGCTTTCCAATTAATTGATATGAAAACCGGTAAAACCCTGATTGCTCAGCGTGAAGATCAGTTACAGCCCCCAGCGAGTTTACAAAAGTTAGTCACTGCCCTCGCCGCAAAACTCTATCTGAAAGATGACTTTCGTTTTGTAACACGACTTGAGCGGAATAAAGAGGATGTCATCATACGCTTCAGTGGCGATCCTAACTTTAGCTCAGATGACCTGGATGGATTATTTAAAACCCTGCGAGCAAATCAGTCGATTATCAAAGGTAATCTTTATATTAATGGTGCCGCTTTTGATGATTACGAACGGGCCATCGGGCTTCCCTGGGATAATCTTGGTGTATGTTATAGCGCCCCTTCCAGCAGTATTTCCATTGATAAAAACTGTGCCATGGGCAATTTATATGTCAAACCTGGCGCAAGCAAAGCAAGAGTATTACTGTCAGCCAAAAAGCCCATCAATATCGATACCTCATCGCTACAAATCATCAAAACAAACGTGAGTGATGATGATTACTGTCAGATGAAATTACTCGCTGATGAACAGAATCACTATCAAATCGGTGGCTGTATCAATGAAGCATCACTACCTGTGAAGTTGAAGTTTGCTTTGCAAAACACCACAGCCTATGCCAAATCTTCTATTGAAGAAGCGTTAAATAAAGCCGGTATTCAGTTAAAAGGAAAAATCATCCGCGATGACAACAAAAATGGCGCCGTCATCACGGAACATCAATCAGCACCGCTTGATTCACTTGTCAGACAAATGCTCAAGCGATCAGATAATCTTATTGCTGACAATATCTTAAAAACGATTGGTCATCAGTTTTATAAACAATCTGGTAGCTACGAAAATGGTATTGCGGCACTGCAGCACATACTCAAACAACAGGCGAATATTGATCTCAGCCATGCCATGTTAGTGGATGGTTCTGGTCTGTCCAGAAATAACAGGTTGTCAGCTTCACAACTGATACAAGTGGTGTCTTATATATTCAAACATCCTGAACTTGGACTAATTAGTGATCTCCCAGTCTCAGGTGAGAGTGGCACACTGGCTTTCAGAAGCAGTGTGAATAAACCGCCCTTAAAAGGCCAAATACAAGCCAAGACCGGTACGCTCTATGGTACATATAATTTAGCGGGTAAGATTCGCACAAAAAGTAACCGGGACTTGCTATTCGTTCAAATCGTCACTAATTTTCACCCTGCGGATGAAAAACAGTCACGCTGGCCCGTGATGAAATTTGAAAAGTCGTTGTATGAGTCGATTTATCAACGTTTCTAACCGTGACGCCTCTCGCAATTTAAGGTCGAAATAGGTAGAATTTTCGGCTTCTTATCACGTCAAATTCTTGGAAGATTAACCATGGCTCAGTACGTATATAGTATGAATCGGGTGGGCAAAATTGTTCCGCCAAAACGAGAAATACTTAAAGATATTTCTTTATCCTTTTTCCCTGGCGCAAAAATCGGGGTGCTTGGCCTGAACGGTTCAGGTAAATCAAGTCTGCTTCGTATTATGGCGGGCATCGATCAAGATTACATTGGTGAAGCACGTCCAATGCCTGACTTGAATATCGGTTACTTACCTCAGGAACCCGAACTGGATGACAGCAAAACCGTGCGCGAAGTGGTTGAGGAAGCTGTCTCCGATGTGAAAAGTGCGCTCGATGAACTTGATGCTATTTATGCCGCCTATGCCGATCCTGATGCCGACTTTGATGCCTTAGCCAAGAAACAGGCTGAATTAGAAAATCTGATTCAGGCAAAAGATGGACATAATCTTGAAAATGCTTTGGAACGTGCAGCTGACGCCTTACGTCTCCCACCATGGGATACGCCTGTTTCGGTCTTATCCGGTGGTGAACGTCGTCGTGTTGCTTTATGCCGCTTATTGCTCGACCATCCTGATATGCTGCTTCTTGATGAGCCAACCAACCATTTAGATGCGGAATCCATTGCCTGGATTGAGCGGTTCTTACAGGAATACCCTGGCACCGTGGTCGCCATCACCCATGATCGCTACTTCCTGGATAATGCAGCAGGCTGGATTTTGGAGCTTGACCGTGGTCGTGGCATTCCATATGAAGGCAACTACTCTTCATGGTTGGAGCAAAAAGACCAGCGCTTGCAACAAGAAGCTAAAGAAGAAGCGTCTCACCAAAAAGCCATTAAGGCAGAACTGGAATGGGTCAAACAAGGGGCAAAAGGTCGTCAGACTAAATCAAAAGCCCGTCTGAAATCATTTGAAGAAATGAATTCACGTGAATTCCAGAAACGCAATGAAACACAGGAAATTTATATTCCACCCGGTCCACGCCTGGGTGATAAAGTCATTGAACTCAACAACGTGACAAAATCTTACGGTGAGAAGCTGCTCTTTGAAAACCTGAGCTTATCGATTCCAGCAGGTGCCATTGTCGGTATTATCGGTCCTAACGGGGCGGGTAAATCGACCCTCTTCCGCATGATTTCTGGTGAAGAACAACCGGACTCCGGGGAAATCGAAATTGGCAGTACCGTTGAGTTAGCGTATGTGAATCAGTCACGTGAGCTGGATGGTAAAAAAACCGTGTTTGAAGAGATTTCTGATGGTGCTGATGTGATTACCGTCGGAAATTATCAAACCCCCTCTCGCGCTTACTGCGGCCGTTTCAACTTCAAAGGCTCAGATCAGCAGAAGTTTGTTAAAGATTTATCGGGTGGTGAACGTAACCGTCTGCATATGGCAAAACTGCTTAAGTCTGGCGGTAATGTGTTATTGCTTGACGAGCCCACCAATGATCTTGATGTAGAAACACTTCGTGCCCTAGAAGAAGCCATTCTTGCATTCCCTGGTTCTGCCGTCGTGATATCGCATGATCGTTGGTTCCTTGACAGAATATGTACACACATCATTGCCTATGAGGGTGACTCTTCGGTTGTCTTCTTTGAGGGGAACTATAGTGAGTATGCTGAGGATTATGCGAAACGTTTTGGCAAAGACCATCAACCTGAACGTATCAAATACCGTCGTATTGGTTAATTCATCAGGCTGCCTGTTCACACAGGCAGCCAATCTTTCTTTGTACCAGTCAACGCTGAATCTTTTTTCATCTTTCGCGTGTCTATGTGTCGATGAGTAATATGTTGTGATAGATCAACCATGAAAAACGCACAAAAAGCCCGCTTAAAACTTCGTTGCCCAATTACTCTGGGTCGTCAACATGAAATCAATGTGCCATCAGGCTGGTTCGAACTGGTTTTTAATCTCTGTGCCGCTATCGAGGATGTGGCTCAAGAGATCAATAAAAAACACCGGCAACGCATGTTTCTACCAAGAATAGTCTTCATCGAGGAACATCAAGGCAAAATTCTATGTGATGTCATCAATGGCACTCGTGATATCAATCACATCATCAAACAAGCGCAAATGCGGTCAACTAAATGCTGCATGATTTGCGGTGACGAAGGCTCACAATTCCGTTTGGGTAGAACGCTGGTCACGCGATGTGAAAAGCATCGTTCATATGAGATGTACTATTAATTATTCCGGTGTTCCAGACAGTTTTCATAAACGGCTTTCTCAATCTGCTCTTCTGACTGCGATTCAGGGAAAGTAAAAGCTAGGTTTATCGCCAGTTCAATCTTTCTCAAAAACGCCGTATGCTTAAACTCGGAGGGCGTTGCCTGTTGCATCTCTGCTTTCGTTTTACCCTCTAATCGTTGAGCGAAATAGTCTCCGGTTAAACTTGAAATTTGCAGACACTCTTTATGAGCTTCATCTTCAGCCATGACCAGGGGGGCAAACCATACAGCTAGTAACATCAGCGCGACGTTCAATTTCATCATATCCTCACATTAAGTGACTTATCACCCTCATTGAGACTAAAAAGAAATGATTTAATTTCTTCACACAAATTTTTAGTCAGATACCCGATAATAACGGCCTAAATAATAAAGAAGGAAAAGCATGAAAGCGTTACTCATTATTGCTCATGGCAGCCGTCGACAAGCATCAAATGATGAAGTGAAAAAGATTGCTACACAAATAAGAGAACACGGACAACATGACTTTGATATGGTCGAATCTGCTTTTTTGGAGTTGGCTTATCCCCTTATCCCTGAGGGTATAGAACACTGTGTAAAATCAGGCGCTAAACAGATTGTTGTTTCACCTTATTTTCTAAACTCGGGCAAACATGTCACGGAAGACATTCCAGAGATCATTGCAGATGTCAAAGCGGCGCACCCAGACATCATTATTGAGGTCACACCTCACGTAGGCTCCTCTCCTATCATGCTTGATCTGATATTACAAACGGCATCAGGCTCATAACTAGGTTCAATAAAGTCTGCATCGAGTCGATAAACAGTTTAATAATTGACTCGAGACGCACATGTCACACCGCTATTTGTACTTGATCGTTTTTTTATTATCATCATCGATATCATTCGCCGAAGACAGACCTAAGTGGCGTGCCAGCAATATTCAGTTTTTATATGGCAATCAATATGAACTGGGCCCCTCATCAAGAGAGTCAATAACAATTGAACATGCGTCATCGTGGCAGTTCGGAGAGAGTTATTTTTTCACCAATGTCTTTAATCGTTCTGATACAAGTACTGAATTCTATGCAGAGTTTTATCCCCGTCTTACCTGGAAGGCCTTAACAGCACGGCCACTCCCTTTCACTCTATTGGATGATATCTCTATTGTTGCTGGTATCAATGCAGGTAATTTACCCAAATCAGTCCCGTTCAAGGCTTATCTACTGGGTGCCGGTGTCAAGTTTAAAACATCTGTATTTGATTATCTCAAATTAGATGTTATGGCTTTTAAGGCTGATCATCTTGAAACCACTGGCATACAAGTTTCTCCAATTTGGGGAATGACTTTTGATATTGCTCAACATCGCTTTTTATTTAAAGGCTTTATTGACTGGCAAAGTGCTGAAGCGACAGGCGGGCATGCCAGTCTGTTGGCTCAACCTCAACTACTCATTGATGTCGGTCATTACTGGCAACATGACAAACAATTCTATGCAGGTATCGAGTATTCGTACTGGTACAATAAATTCGGACTGGATGGTGTGATTGAGTCTGTTCCACAAGTTATGCTTTTACTTCCCTTCTAGGCTAAGGCAGAAAATGAAACAACTTTATGCTTGGATATACGTCTATCGCAGTTACCTATTAATTTTTTTGATAGGCAGCATGGCCACTGCGTATTTAATGCTGCAAGAAATGCATGAAATTGATGTACAAAGAGAACAAATCGCCAGTGCCTTTATCGCAAAACACGCATCATCATTACAAAGTACATTATCAGAACGTTTATCGAGCCTGGAATCCTTAAACGCATTTGTGATTGAAAATGCACACTATAATCTGCAAGTGAAAGAAGATGAGCAACAATTCCAAAAGCGCTTCGATCGTTTTGCCAATCAGCTTCACCAATCCGTAGATGGTTTTTTGAGCCTACAACTGGCACCACAAGGTGTTATTCGTTATTTAACTGGGCCTGAAAATAACAAAAAAGCATTAGGCTATGATTTATTTAAAGATGATGCTCGGAGAGAGCAGATCATCAGTGCTATTTATTTATACGAACAAGTCATAACCGGACCAATAAACCTGATTCAAGGCGGTAGCGCTATCATCGCCCGCAAGGCCATCTTTAGCGAATTATCGCCAAACTCATCATCCGATAGGCTTATTGATCATCACCTGTTAGCTGACAAAAGCCTTAAACCAAGGAATGACTTTTGGGGCTTGGCAACGATTCTTTTTACAACGGAAAGCTTACTCAATGAAGCGGGCTTACTCGACTCAGACATGAATGGCTTTGAATTGGCGCTAAAAGGCAGGCATGGCTTGGGTGAAGATGGCGAAGTATTCTGGGGACAAGCGGCTATTTTTGATAAGCCCGATCATATATCGCCTATCCATTTTCGTTCCGGTAGTTGGCTGCTTGCAGTCAAAAATACCAGCACTTACCCCATTGCTAGAGTGCTTAACTTTGCTGCACTTGGCACGCTATTGACGATTACCTTACTTGTGGCGGTATACATGCGTCAAAGAAATCGCTCCGCCAAACAACGTGAAACAGCTAAAGATGCTTTTTTAGCCATGGTAAGTCATGAGCTTCGTTCACCGTTAAATGGTGTTATCGGTTTGACGAGTTTGTTAAATAAAACAGCGTTAGATACAGAACAACGTCAACTGGTTGAATCATTATCAATCAGCTCCAAACAACTCTCCTCTATCATTGGCGACATACTGGACTTTTCAAAAATATCAGCCGGGAAGTTAGAGCTTGACTATCAAGCCGTTAATCTAGCCAGCACTATTGAGGATTGTGTACGTATTACTACCCCACTGGCCGAGCAAAAAGATTTACCTATTACGGTGAATATCGCACCGGTTCTTATGGAACAACTCATCATGACCGATGAGATCCGTCTGAAACAGATTGTGCTTAATTTGCTCAACAATGCTGTCAAGTTTACTCAATCAGGAAGTATTAAAGTCGATATCGATGCTATTGAAAATTTTGGACAGCAACGGTTAATCATAAAAGTCACGGATACTGGCGTAGGGATGAGTGCTAAACAGATGACAGGGTTATTTGAACACTTCAATCAACTGGACCAGACGACAAACCGTAAATATGGCGGAACAGGCTTAGGACTGGCTATATCTAAAAGTCTAGCCGTGTTGATGAACGGTGATATTCATGTGCAAAGCAGCATCAATAAAGGCTCCTCTTTCACGCTCGATTTACCCCTATCGTTGGTAGAAAAAAACCAGACAGTGAGTGAAACGCCCCATCTTGCTATTGAAAACAAAATTTCTCAGCTATCTATTCTTGTCGTTGACGATCTTGAAATGAACCGCTTTATGATGCAAATGATTATCAAAAAACTGGGTGGGGATGCCGCATTAGCAGAAAACGGGATTGAAGCCATTCATCTGCAAAATGAACATCACTACGATCTCATCTTTATGGATTGGCAGATGCCGGATTGTGATGGTGTTGAAGCGACCAAACGCATCAGAAAACACTTCAACAATAATAATCCCTGGATTGTGGCACTAACAGCTAATGCTTCAACGACAGATAAGCAAGAAGCCATTGACTCGGGCATGAATGATTATCTTCTTAAACCGGTCAGTGTAGAAGATATAGAGCGTGTATTTGAGCGGTATTTTGCTCTAGCCGATACAGAATAAAGCGAACAATGTTACATTTAAGTTAAACAATAATTAAAAAATAATATAACCATCATTTAACACAACAATAATGTCATATAGGTAACAATATGGAGAGAGAAACCACACACGCACTATGGGACCGTGAAGGTGCTTACAACAGATTACTGAATGATGAAGCCCTACTACAAAAGATGATGCAGATGTTTTTAGATAATGTTGAAAAAGCGATGTCTGTACTGGAGTCGTCACGATCACAGAAAGACTTCGTATCCATAAAAGCCCATGCACACAAATTAAAAGGCAGTGCATCTGCAGTAGGTGCTTTAAGAGTTGTAGATGATTGTATTGCCATTGAAGAAGCTGCTAATGCGACTGATATCGAAAGAATTGAAAGTGAGATGTCATTGTTAAAGAACGATATATCAGATATCCAGTTGACCATGACTGATTACCTCAACCACAATACCACTTAGATATATAGCCATCTTGTAACTGACAACCACAAGGTCTAATTGATGAAAGTATTAATTGCTGATGATGATGAAGTGAGTCGTCTCACACTCTCTTCCCTACTTAAAGGTTATGGCTGTGAGTTACACGTTACCAAAGACGGTCACGAGGCCATGGCTGTCATCAATCAAACTGAAGCACCTGAATTAATCTTTCTCGACTGGAATATGCCAGGTATTAATGGCGTTGAGATTACCAGCCTAATTCGTCAAAACCTGATCGACTCCCCTCCTTACGTTATTATTGTTTCTTCAAACAATAAAAAAGAGCAGATTATTGAAGCCTTGGCTGCAGGCGCGGATGACTTTATCACCAAACCCATCGATGGCTTATTTTTAAAAGCCAAATATGCTGTAGCCGAGCGCATTCTGCGCGTGCAGGATCGCTTAATCAATACAAACAAAATGCTTGAGAAGCTTGCTTATTATGATGAACTGACGGGTGTGATGAACCGTCGAGCAGGCATTGTTGCGGTAGATATTGAGATAGAACGGTGTATTAGAAAGAACGAATTACTGGCTGTGGCTTTACTTGATATTGATCATTTCAAACACATTAACGACTTCTACGGCCACCCGGAAGGCGATAAAGTCCTTAAACAGTTTAGTAAACACGTTCAGCAAACTTTGCGTCCATATGATGTATTGTGCCGCTATGGTGGAGAAGAATTTCTTATCGCTGCCTGTTTAAAGAAACGTGATGAAAGTGAGCTACTCTTTGAACGAATCCGATCTACTGTTGAAAATATGGATATGGAATTCAATCAAGCTATCGATGTGACAACGAGCATCGGCGTTTGTATTCACCAGCCAAGTCAGCACTCCAAGGTTGCTAATCTTATTAAACAAGCAGACGAAGCACTCTATGAGGCGAAAGGCGCTGGGCGTAATAAGATTGTTACCGTTCCGGATTAATCAATCCACAGAGCGAGTTGCTCTGCAATCTTTTTATAACCGATGGCATTAGGATGAATCGGATCTGATTTCCATTCTATTTCACCTTCAACTTTTGCGATGATGCCGTCTTCAATGGCAACGTCCTTAGCTTCAGCTATACGTTGGTAGACAGGTGAAGCTTGCATCAATAATCCCGGTTTAGGCACCGAGACTAAAAGCACCTTAGCGCCGCTTTGCTGGATGAGATCAACCATCTTGCCCAGGTTTGATTCCAGTTCGCCTACATTCAGTTTTCTCAATAAGTCATTGCCACCATGACATAAAATCACCAGTTGAGGATGATGTTTATTTAACAATTCAGGTAGTCGCTCCAGTGCCTTTTCACTTATCTCACCGGGCACACCAGCGTTAATAACAGTTCGACCGGTAAGCTTAGCAAGTTGAGCAGGATAACTTTGTTCAGGGTTAGCGCCAGTGCCAAACGTCAGGCTATCACCAAACGCTAATATGACATCGGAATCGGCGAGTTCAAATTTCTGTTTTTCATCTGAACAAGCTTGAAGGAATACAAGCGCGATGATTAATAGAAGAAATGTCCATTTTCTATTTATCTGTCTCATACTCTTAAGCTGCCACTGTAGGAAACAAGCACCTAAAATTCTGACTGGTGACAGCAGCAATATTTTCAACCGTATCACCACGTAACTCAGCTAAAAACTCGGCCACATGTTTTACAAAAACTGGCTTATTGGTTTTCCCGCGGTGTGGCACTGGTGCCAGATACGGTGCGTCAGTCTCTATCAATACTCTGTCTAATGGCAATTTTTTAGCGACTTCCTGTAACTCTTTCGCACTTTTAAATGTCACAATGCCTGATAGCGAAATATAAAAACCAATATCCAGTGCTCGCTGAGCCGTTTCCCAATTTTCAGTGAAACAGTGAATAATGCCGCCGGCATCTCGTGCATTCTCATTTTCAAGTATCGTCATCGTATCTTCGCGTGCTTCACGCGTGTGAATGATTAAAGGTTTCTTCGTTTGTTTACCCGCTTCAATATGCACACGAAAACGATCACGTTGCCAGGCAAGATCACCTTCACTACGGAAATAGTCGAGACCGGTTTCACCGATAGCAATGACTTTAGGATGAGTAGCTTCTTCTACCAATGATTCCACAGAATATTGCTCATCTGCTTCGACATTAGGATGAATGCCGACACTGGCACTGACATTAGGGTAACGATCAGCAATGTTTTTTACATCCAGCGAGCTTTTTTTATCGATAGCGATACAGAGAATATGATCTATTCCCTGACTTTCTGCCTCGGAAACCATAGCATCTATGCCGCCCTCTTCATCGGCAAGCAAATTGAGGTGACAATGTGAATCAATATACATAAACAATAACAACTTGAAATAGGGGAATGGAAGCCGTTAAGAACAGGCTTACATGGTATAAGTGGCTTTATCTGATTTAAGCTTATCGACTAAATAGTTTTCAATCTTACCTCTGACAACAGCAGCACTCCCGTCAATATCACTGAAATGGACACCAATACCGGCTGCCTGATTACCTTGAGCACCACGTGGTGTTATCCAGACGATAGTTCCCGCCACCGGTAACTTTTCTGCCTCATCCATCAGTGACAAAAGAATAAATACCTCTTCACCGAGCTGATAGCTTTTGGTTGTGGGAATAAACAAACCACCATTTTTTACATAAGGCATATAAGAGTGATACAGCATATTCTGATCGGTAATTTTCAGTGACAAAATGCCTTTTCTTGGATTAGAAGCCATTGTATTACCTGTTTATTGTTGATGCTGCTGAATCTGACGTGCATGTTGCATAATCGACACCATCAAATCTTCTAAAAGTAAGGTTTTATTTAGGTTATTCTGAGAGGATAGTAACTTCATTGTATGGATGATGCAATCTGAAATAGCCCAATAATGCTTGAGGAGATGGGATTCTAGCTGCTCTTTTCCATCTAACAGTGAAGCCAGTTTGGTTTGTATCATGGCTTGTAATTGATGTAACACAGAAATCAGATCAAACGCTTGCCATTGAGAGGCGAGTTGCACAGGATTGGCTTCAGCACGCATTAATGCTGCCATACCTCGAAAAACCTGTTTGCTCTGCTCAATCCCTTCTTCACCTATATCTAGTGCAGCTACTGGCCCACCATGAGCCAGTTTCAGCACAGTCTCAATCTCCTGCTGATTCCAGTCGGATTGGCTCTGTAACCATTCAGCAGCCAGAGCATATTCTGGTCGTGATATAGTAATCGTTTGACAACGGCTTTTTATCGTTATTGGAAGTCTGTGGAGCGAGCTGGCCACCAGAATTAGGATGGTATTATCCTGCGGTTCCTCAAGCAGCTTTAACAAACTGTTAAAAGCATTGGTATTCATACGATCTGCTTGCTGGATAATAACAGTTTTAGCTGGAGAAACCTTAGGCATTAAGGACTGTAAATCTTTCAGCTGCCGGATTTGATCGACTTTTATCTGCTTACCGGCCTCCTCTGGCTTTAGAACAGTATGATCTGGATGACTTTCTGCTGAAAATAACTGACAGCTATGACAAGTATTGCAGCTCTCAAAGTCCTCCGTCGGATTTAGACATAACAGACTTTTAGTCAGCTTGTTGGCAAGCACATCATTGTCTAGTCCATAGATTCCGTTTAGCAAAAGAGCATGAGGCATTCGTTTAGACTGATAAAGTGAAACAATATGTTGCCAAGCAAGCTGATGCCAGGGATATAGCTCTGTTTTCATACTTTTTTCAGTAATTTATCAAGTATGTTAGAAACTTGCTGTTCAATAGCCGTAATAGACTTCTCTGCATCGATAATCTGAATACGTTCAGGCTCAGCGGCTGCACGTTCAAGATAACAATGACGAATTTTCTCAAAAAAGTCAGTTTTTTCTTGCTCAAACCGATCTTTCTGCAACAATCTCTGGTTAACACGTTGCTGCCCCACATCGACAGGCAAATCAAAGAGTAACGTTAAATCGGTTTTCAGACCTGCCAGCGTCCACTCAGACAGAGCGGCAATGCGTTCTTCATGAATACCTCGTCCCGCCCCCTGATATGCAAACGTGGCATCAACAAAGCGGTCACATACGACCCACTTTCCTTCTGATACAGCAGGAAGAATGACCTGATTAATATGCTGAGCACGTGCAGCAAACATAAGTAATAATTCTGTATCATCACTCATCCGCTCTTCTCGTGGTTTGAGTAATAACTCACGAATTTCTTCAGCCAGTGGTGTACCACCGGGTTCGCGTGTGACGACGACAGTTTGATTGAACCGCTCTAAATAGGTTTTGATAAACTGGATTTGCGTTGACTTGCCAGCACCTTCAATACCTTCAATACTGATAAATTTACCGATCATTGTTTATTCAATTGATACTTTCTTACCGCTTTATTGTGGTCGGCCAGATTGGATGAAAAGATATGTCTGCCATCTATACCCGTTGCTACAAAGTATAAGCTGTTACCTTTAGCTGGATGAAGTGCAGCGTTGATTGATTCTCTACTTGGTAAACAAATAGGGGTCGGTGGTAAACCACTACGTGTGTAGGTATTGTAAGGAGTGTCAGTTCTCAGATCTTTCTTACGTAAATTACCATCAAAGTTTTTCCTGATGCCATAAATCACAGTTGGATCTGTTTGTAGCCGCATGCCTTTTTCTAGTCTGCGCACAAATACACCAGCAATTTCTGGTCGCTCATCAGCCACGGCGGTTTCTTTTTCGATAATAGACGCCATGATCAACACCTCATAAGGTGATTCATATGGAAGGTCCTTAGCGCGATATTCCCATGCTTGTTTTAAGACCGTCTGCATCTGTTCGTATGCACGTTTCAAAAATTCAATATCGGTGGTACCAGTAGGAAAATGATATGTTTCAGGAAGAAACCAGCCCTCACCTTCTACATCTGGTTTGCCTAAGGCTTTCATGACCTCACTTAGTTCCGCCTTTTCTATGGTGTGTTTGATTTTTGGATGAGCGGCTACTACATCAATAAGTGACTGTGCTGTCATTCCCTCAACGATGGTCAGTGAGTTCATTATCACTTTGCCAGAGACGAGTTTATTCATGACTTCTGGCAAGGTATCACTCGGGGACAACTCATATTCACCTGCTTTAATTTTGCTGGCTAAGTCATTGACTCTTCCATAAATTCGCAAGTGTATCGGCGTGATTGAAGTAATATTTTGCTCGTATAATTGCTGACTGACACGCTTAAGATTACTACCCGGTTCAACAACAAATGCTACCGGCTCAGCAATGGAAAGCGGTGTGGTCATAAAACGGTTGTATTGGATAACAATATAGGTACAGATGACAGCAGCTAACAACGCCGGCATGAGAGTTTTTAATAAAATCGTATTCTTCATATCAATTGTCAGTAGTGCTCAGTGCCTTTTGCAAACGTTGTGTTATAGCGCCGTGAGACCATGTTTTGTTGGTTCCGCTCAGTGCAGTGACTGGCCATATGTTAATCAAACTGTTTGTGAGGAAGACTTCATCCGCTTGGTACAAATCATCCATGTTTAAGGTCGTTATTTCAGTGGGTATATTTAAAACTGAGGCAAGTTCTATTACTCGCTGACGCATAATCCCTTCTATCCCGCTCTCATTCAGGTTCGGTGTCAATAAATGTTCATCTTTGACCAGAAACAGATTACTCATTGTCCCTTCAACAAGCCGGTCTTGGTAGTCTAACATCAAGCCTTCTGCAATCACGTCAGTAGACCATTCATTACGCGCTAGCACTTGTTCAAGGCGGTTCAAATGCTTTATGCCAGCCAATAGTGGATTCGAAGAAAGTCGTATTGAACAGAGTTGAACTGTGACGCCTTCGGAATAATGAGCGGGATAGTCTGGTAAAGGATGACTAGCAATAATACGCTGGGGCAATGCATCCAGAGGCGGTTTATAGCCGCGCCCACCGCTACCACGAGTAATCATGATTTTTATCACAGCATCTTGTGCTGTCTGCGCACAAAGTGTGACTAACTCATGCTGAAGTAACGCTAAATCAGTGAAGTCGATTTGTAAGCGACTGCACCCACGAAGTAAACGTTCAATATGGGCATCGAGGTATTCTAGTTTTCCATGTCGAAAAGGGATAGTTTCAAACAGACCGTCGCCGTATTGAAGGCCACGGTCTGCTACTGAAAGCGTTGTTGCCGGTTGACCATTTATCAGAATCACCGGTTCACTCAACTTAACTTAACTTTTTGAATATTACAGTACCGTTCGTACCGCCAAAACCAAATGAGTTAGACATGGCGACATCAATTTTCATTTGTCGTGCAGTGTTAGGTACGTAATCGAGGTCACAACTTTCATCCTGATTATCAAGGTTAATTGTTGGTGGTGCAACTTGGTCACGTATTGCAAGTAAGCTAAATACCGCTTCTACGCCACCTGCAGCACCCAATAGGTGGCCAATCATCGATTTAGTTGAACTTATCGCTACGTTGTTTGCCGCATCACCTAATGCTTTTTTGATGGCTTGTGTCTCAGCGGCATCACCTGCAGGAGTCGATGTGCCATGTGCATTGATATAATCGATTGCTTCAGGATTTAAACCTGCATCCTTGATCGCATTGACCATACAGCGTGCAGCGCCTTCTCCGCCTTCAGAAGGTGATGTCATATGATACGCGTCACTGCTCATGCCTGAACCAACAAGTTCAGCATAGATAGTGGCACCACGCTTCACTGCATGTTCATACTCTTCCAGGACAATGACACCCGCACCATCACCTAATACAAAACCATCACGGTCTTTATCCCACGGACGACTAGCCGCTGCAGGATCATCATTTCGCGTTGACAATGCACGTGCTGCGGCGAAGCCACCAAGACCGGTTTTCGATGTGGCCATTTCTGCGCCACCGGCAATCATGACATCCGCATCACCATATTGAATCATGCGTCCCGCAGCAGAGATACAGTGTGTACCCGTTGAGCAAGCTGTTACGATAGCCGTATTAGGCCCTTTCATTCCATACATGATGGATAAATTGCCTGATATCATATTAATGATATTACTCGGTACAAAGAAAGGTGAGATTTTACGAGGTCCACCATTCAAATAACTGTCGTAACCTGCTTCGATACCGGGTAAGCCGCCAATACCTGAACCAATAGCAACACCAATTCTTTCTGCATTTTCATCGGTAATAACCAGTCCAGCGTCTTCAATAGCTTCTTTGGCTGCTGCGATACCGTAATGAATGAAGGTATCCATTTTTTTGGCGTCTTTTTTAGGAATGACTGATGTGACGTCAAAATTTTTCACGCTCGCACCAAAGCGAACAGTAAACTCTGAAACATCAAACAACGTCAGTGGTGCTACACCACTTTTTCCTGCAACAATATTTTCCCAGCTTTCTTTTACTGTCAGCCCGACTGGCGTGACAGCTCCAAGACCAGTAACGACAACGCGTCTTTTCGACATCAGGTTTTCCCCTTAAACCTACAGGTATACATGACATAGCCGCCTAGCATGTTCTCACACACTAGACGGCTATCATAAGCGCTTTTAGTTATATTAAGACTGATGTGCGTTAATATAAGAAACGGCTTCTTTAACTGTAGTGATTTTCTCAGCTTCTTCGTCTGGGATTTCACATTCGAAAGCTTCTTCCAAAGCCATAACCAACTCTACTGTATCCAGAGAGTCTGCGCCCAGGTCGTCGATAAATGAAGCATCCGCAGTTACTTCATCAGCGTTGACACCTAATTGTTCAACAACAATTTCTTTTACGCGAGCTTCGATATCACTCATAACTAATATTTCCTTTGGTGGTTAATACATCAAACAATGTGCAGGCATTTTATAGTGCCTGCACCATTGAGACAAGCTAAATGGCATTCATATAACTTGACTCATAATTAAATTACTTAATTAATAGTCAGTTACAGACTATTAGCTCATATACATGCCGCCATTAACGTGCAATGTTTCTCCCGTCACATATCCAGCATGGGTACTGGCAAGATAACTCACCGCAGCGGCAATCTCCTCAGGTAAACCCAATCTCTTTAATGGGACTTGCTCAAGTAACGCAGTCTTGTGAGCTTCTGGCAAAGAACTTGTCATATCGGTATCGATAAAGCCAGGAGCAACAGTATTGACCGTAATGCCGCGGGCACCCACTTCGCGAGCTAGAGACTTGCTGAAGCCGATTACACCAGCTTTTGCCGCTGCATAGTTAGTCTGTCCAGCATTGCCCATTGCACCCACTACAGACGTGATCGTAATAATTCTACCCCAGCGCGCTTTAGTCATCGCTCTTAGGCAACGTTTACTAAGCTTATAAATCGGAGTGAGGTTTGTATTAATGATGTCATCCCACTCATCATCTTTCATACGCATTAATAAGTTGTCGCGTGTGATGCCAGCATTATTAACCAGAATTTCCGGCGCACCAAACTCAGACTCAATCGTCGAGACAACATTATCAATAGCATCAGCATCGGTGACATTAAGAACGATACCACGACCTTGAATGTTGGCTTCTTTTAGAAAGTCTGAAATAGTCGCGGCACCATTTTCAGATGTTGCTGTACCGATAACAGTTGCACCTTGCTCTCCCAAACTGATCGCAATCGCCTTACCAATGCCGCGTGTAGCTCCAGTGACCAGAGCAATTTTTCCATCTAAGCTCATTTTATTCTCCTAATACTTGTTGTGCTTTCTCAAGCGTGGTCAAATCAAATAATGGCACTGCGTTAACTGATTTATCGATACGCTTTGTTAAGCCTGCTAAGACTTTTCCAGGACCACACTCAACAAGTTGACTCACATTTTCTGCTGCAAACCACTGCACTGTTTCCACCCAACGGACAGGACTGTATAACTGCTGAGCTAAAAGCGATTTAACAGACACCACATCTTCTGCTGCAGTTACGCTGGCATTGTGGATAACAGGCGTTGTTGGCATATGGATTGAAATTTCATCAAGTTTTTGAGCTAATTGCTCAGCCGCCGGGCGCATTAATGCACAGTGTGATGGCACGCTTACAGGCAGTATTAAGGCGCGCTTTGCACCTTTCTCTGTTGCTATCTCAGTGGCTTTTTTTACCGCAGCTGTCGAACCAGCAATGACAACCTGACCAGGCGAGTTAAAATTGACAGCCTCAACAACACCGATAATGGATGCTTCGCTGCAGACATCACGTACGATATCATCTGACAGACCAAGAATCGCAGCCATAGCACCTTCACCAGCAGGGACAGCTTGCTGCATATATTGACCACGTAATTCAACCAATTTGACAGCATCACTAAAATCGATAGCTTCTGCAGCGACAAGTGCTGTATATTCACCAAGACTGTGACCAGCAAAATAATCTGGCTTGATAGCAGAAACTGATTGCCATACACGCCACATGGCAATACCTGCTGTTAACATGGCAGGTTGAGTACGGTCTGTCTGGTTTAACGATTCTTCAGGACCATTTGAAACTAAATCCCATAGATCATAATTAAGTGCATCAGATGCTTGCTGGAATGTTTCTTTAACGATGTCATGTTCAGTAGCTATCTCAGATAACATACCGATTGATTGAGATCCCTGACCGGGAAAAACAAAAGCTGATTTCATTCATTACCCCTGAATATCAGTACTGAATAAGGGCTGAACCCCATGTGAATCCGCCACCAAAGGCTTCAAACAATAAAGTCTCACCACGTTTTATGCGACCATCACGCACCGCTACATCAAGCGCCAACGGTATTGATGCCGCTGAAGTATTACCATGTTTATCTACAGTAACCACAACGTGATCCATAGACATCTGTAGCTTTCGTGCTGTAGCCGCGATAATTCGAATATTAGCTTGATGGGGAATTAACCAATCGATATCGCTTTTATCAAGCTGATTAGCCTCAAGCGTTTCATCAACAATACTACTGAGCGTTTTGACGGCAACCTTGAATACTTCATTACCCTGCATATCGATATATGGAGATTCATCAGTCACTACTGAACCGGGACCCGTTGGGACTTGTAACAAACGATTGAAACTGCCATCTGAATGGATATGTGTTGAAATAATACCAGGCTGTTCTGAGGCTTGAAGCACTACCGCTCCTGCCCCATCACCAAACAGCACACATGTATTTCTGTCAGTCCAATCGATGATGCGTGAAATAGTTTCAGCACCAACAACAAGCACATTCTTAACACCGCCAGATTTGATGAATTTATCGGCCACAGTCAGCGCATAAACAAAACCGGTACATACAGCTTGAATATCAAAGGCAGGACAGCCAGCGATGTTAAGTTTGGCTTGTAATAATGAGGCAGTACTTGGAAATATTTGTGTCGGTGTCGTCGTCGCCACAATGATCAGATCAATGTCATCATTGTTGATTCCAGCCGCTTCAATTGCTTTTAAAGACGCTTGATAAGCTAGGTCTGTGGTTGTTTCATTCTCTGCAGCAATGTGACGTTCTTTGATTCCCGTCCGTTCTTTAATCCATTGATCACTGGTTTCTACCATTGACTCAAGATCATGATTGCTGAGTACTTTTTCTGGCAGATAGCTGCCTGTACCCGCTATACGAGAATACATCACAATACTTGTCCTTCCAGTAACACTTCCAAGTGTTTTGTTATATTTTTAGGTACGTCCTGGGCGGCTTCTACAATGGCAATGTTAATGGCATTTGCGAACGCAAACTCATCTGCGCTACCATGACTTTTAATCACGATACCTTGTAAGCCAATTAAATTCGCACCGTTGTATGCACGCGGATCTAACTCGTTACGGAAATGTTTTAATACTGGCGAGGCAATTAATCCGGCCAATTTCGTCAACCAGTTTCGGGTAAATGATTGTCGCAAGTAATGACGAATCATATGAACAACGCCTTCACTCGTTTTCAACGCCACATTGCCGACAAAACCGTCACAAACAAGCACATCTGCTTCACCATGGTATAAACCATCACCTTCAACGTAACCGATGTAGTTCAGGTCTGTTTGCTCTAGCAGCCGAGAGGCTTCTTTTACCCGTTCATTACCTTTGATTTCTTCTGAACCGATATTAAGTAAGCCAACCTTTGGTTTTTCTTTACCATCAACCAATTCAGCAAGAACAGAGCCCATTAAAGCAAACTGAACCAGGTGTGCAGCACTTGAATCAACATTAGCCCCTAGATCCAGAACATAGGTATGCCCTTTCATCGTTGGCAAAGCTGAAACAATAGCGGGTCTTTCGATACCTGGTAATGTTTTTAAAACAAATCTGGCTGTAGCCATCAAGGCACCAGTATTACCGGCACTGACACAAGCAGCGGCTTGACCTTCTTTGACTAAGTTAATAGCCACTCGCATTGAGGAATCTTTCTTTCCGCGCAGTGCTTGGGAGGGTAATTCATCCATCTCTACCTGCTGAGAAGCATGATGGACAATTAATCTTGGTTCGTTATCAGCACCATTCTTTTGAAGGTTTGAATGAATAGTTTCTTCATCACCAACAAGAATTAATGTGACATCTGGATGTTTTTTTAATGCTGATATGGCAGCGGGGATCACGACTTGAGGTCCGTGATCCCCGCCCATTGCATCAATTGATATCGTCAGGCTCAATTGTGTTTATGCCTTATTCGCTTTTATCCGCAACGACTTTACGACCACGGTAGTAGCCATCAGCTGATACGTGATGACGACGGTGTAACTCACCTGATGTAGAATCAACAGATAATGTTGTTTCTGTTAACGCATCATGTGAACGACGCATTCCACGACGTGATGCACTTTTTTTGTTTTGTTGAACAGCCATGACTAAAACTCCTAAGCCTTTTAAAAATTCAAAATTATTTTTTTGATTTCAATGCAGATAACACTGCAAACGGAGATGCCTGTTTTTCAGGTGTCTCCTCTATCTCTTCATCCCCAGATTGCCAGACTTCTTTCGGCAGACAATCAAAATCATGTTTAGGCACCAGGGGAAGTGCCAAGATTAATTCATCTTCAACCACGTCAGCAGGGTTCACAAACTCTGTTTCGTCAATTATCCAAGGCTCATACTGCTCTGATAATCGGCTAACAAGACGTTCATGCTTTACCAAACCTAACAGCGTATTGACTTCTACAGGGTAGAGTAACTCTTCCATACACCGCTCACAGGTGAGTGATAGTGTCGTCACAAAGTTACCTTGCATGTAGGGTGTGCCGGTTTGGTCAATATCAAATCGCATTTTGATTTTGACTGTACCTGAGTCACTAAATAAAGATGGCTTCAAACGTGACAGTTCTGTCAGTTCAATTTCACCTTCAAGTTCCCGTCCATTATGAGCAAATCGAAACGGATCAATTTCTTTTGGTAATTGCTGGCGCATAATCGACGGGATTATATAAGAAATATCGAAAAACAGCAAAGTGGATGCATTGTTGGCCTAATCATATTCAATTATTGTGTAACTCAATCACAGCATTACTTTTGTCAGAGTTTTGTTTGTTTAGATCGTTTCTCATGGCATCGATGTAATATAAGTAGTTCGCATCAATATCCCCTGTAATGTATTCACCATCAAAACATGATGTATCAAAACGCTCTACGTCCGACTTTTTATTGATCGCCGCTACCAAGTCATGAAGATCTTGATAGATGAGCCAGTCGACACCTAATTGTTTTGATATTTCTTCAACATTTCTATCATGAGCCACAAATTCATTTGCTGATGGCATATCAATACCGTAAACGTTCGGGAAACGAACAGGTGGCGCGGCAGAAGCTAAATACACTTTATTAGCGCCTGCATCTCTTGCCATCTGAACAATTTGCTGTGATGTCGTACCACGAACGATAGAGTCATCTACTAAGAGAACATTTTTGCCCCTGAACTCTAAATCAATAGCATTTAATTTTTGACGAACTGACTTCTTACGCATGGTTTGGCCAGGCATAATAAATGTGCGACCGATATAGCGATTTTTAATAAAGCCCTCTCGATACACGACGCCCAAATCATAAGAAAGCTGTAAAGCGGCACTTCGACTGGTATCAGGTATCGGAATAACGACATCAATATCGTGTTCAGGAAATTCACGTTTAATTTTTTGCGCGAGTTTTGTACCCATGCGCATGCGACTTTTATGCACAGAAATGCCATCCATCATCGAGTCAGGACGAGCAAAATAAACGTACTCAAAAATACAAGGTGATTTCACTGGATTTTCAGCACATTGCTGAGAATAGAAGTTACCTTTTGTATCAATAAAGACACATTCACCCGGTTCAATATCACGGACTAATTCATAGTCGAGAATATCAACGGCAACACTTTCTGAGGCAACAACATACTCTGTACCCTGCTCTGTTTCGCGTTTACCGATGACCGCTGGTCGAATGCCATATGGGTCACGAAATGCCATGACGCCAACCCCTGAGATCATGGCAACAGCAGCATAAGCGCCTCTGCAACGACGATGAACCTGTGCGACCGCATTAAAAATATCTTGCGGTTGAGGTGTTAATTTTGAGCTGTTTTGTAACTCATGAGCTAATACATTGAGCAAAACTTCTGAATCAGAATCCGTATTCAAATGTCGACGATCTGTCTGAAATAATTCATCTTTCAGAACTTTTGTATTGGTAAGGTTACCGTTATGGGCAAGGGCAATACCAAATGGAGAGTTGACATAAAACGGCTGCGATTCAGCTGATGTCGAACAGCCAGCTGTAGGATAGCGGATATGACCAATACCCATCTTTCCTTTTAGGCGAATCATATGGCGTGTATGAAAGACATCCTTGACGAGACCATTATCCTTACGAAGAAAAAACTTGCCATCATCGTCACAAGTCATTATTCCAGCAGCATCTTGTCCACGATGCTGTAATACGGTCAATCCATCATATAAGGCCTGGTTAACCTCAGAATGACCAACAATACCAATAATTCCGCACATAATTTGCCCTGTCAGGAAGTTAATTGTAGTTGATATGCTGGGCGATATCTGCTGGTAACAGATCACGTACCCACACTGCTAACTTGATAAAATGTTCTAATAATATCGAGTTTTGCCACCAAGAATCTGCCGGCATAGGGGTTGCGCCAGCAGCTAAAACCAAAATAGTCACTAACGCCACACCACGTATTAGTCCAAAAATGATACCGAGGGCGCGGTCTGTCCCCGTTAGTCCAGTTTTTTCGACAACTTGTGATATTAGATGGTTAACCATCGCACCGAGTATGAGCGTCACAGCAAATAAAACGAAAAAAGCAAGAAACAATCTTATTGAAGGCGTTGATATATATTCAGCTAACAATGTTGAGAGGTTTGAGTAAAAAAGTATGGCTACCCAAAAAGCTAGAATCCAGCTAGCCAATGAGAGTACTTCTTTCATGAAGCCTCGGACAATACTGATAGCGGCTGACATAAAAATCAGACCAATTATCAGATAGTCAACCCAAACCATAGTTACCCCGCAATCAGCTGCGATCTAAACGAGAAATTTTAACAGATTAACTATCAACAACCCAGAAGTTTTACAGTTATATTTCATGGTTGGATAGTTCGCTGAAAACACTTGTTAATATTGCAAAATCTGCGTAGATAACTTCAACTTTTTGTTCAATATTTTAGCCGTTTCTTCTAATTTATCGCGGTCTGAAACAGGTTGTAACCGAACACGATAGATAGGTTTATCGTCTGTTTTGAGTATTTCAATCAAAGGATTGTAGCCCATAGACTCAAGTTCTTTTGATAAAGCGTCAGCATTATCACGAACACCGAAACTGGCGAGCTGTAACACCCATAACGTTTCGTTGTTTTTAACTTCTGGAGCTGGAGCTGGAGCTGGA
>NZ_DBNG01000003.1:0-11968 GCF_002299105.1 Methylophaga sp. UBA678 | reverse complement strand
TAACATGTTGCTAAGTCAACATAACACATGTTCATATTCAATTCGAGCACCACGGGTCTTCTGTTTTCTTACCTGGTACCCACATTTTTTTGCATTGATTGTCCCACCGGAACGGCCGCGCCAATCCCAGTCACAACCACAATAAAGCGTACCCATAGCACCATTATGATTTTGGTCAAAATACACAAAACTTCTAAGCTCTGCTTTTGCATCTACAAACGAATCAGGAGCTGCAAATGCATGCAAAGACATTATTAAGCCGGCGATAAGCCAAATAGTTTTCTTGTTCATCGATTCTTTTAGTATTTTATTTCTGTTCATGCGATAACTGTCACAACTCGACTTACCTTTGGGTTACGAACAATGACAATATCAATTGCTGGAGTATTATCTCGGATTAAGGCCCATGTTTCTGTGGTCCGGTTTGGCTTTCCTTCACGTAATGGGCGCTGAGGCTTTTTAATTGTCCAGTTCGATGATGTCAACATTTTAGAAAGACGACGCCAGGCTCTATCGATCGAACTAATAGACATCCGTTCACAAAAACGTTCAACAGCATGACGAGTCAGATGGATATCCCCAATATGAGTTTTGATTGGTGGATCTAGACAGTCATTAGGTGAGATATCTTCAACTTCACCGTTAAACAATGTTATCCAGTCAGTTCGTCTTGCTACTTTAATAGAAGCTTCTGCAAATCGTGTTTGAAGAAAGCGTGCATGGAGATGCATGTCGCTATTGGTAGTGTGTAGTTTTTGAGCTTTTCGAATTGCACCTGAAGAGACATTCAGTTGCAGATCTTTCCCGGTACGATTTACACCTACATATGTTTTATGAAGCAATACATACTTAATAGCCAATAGCTCAGCGAGTTTGTATGGTTCATCATGAAAAGTTATTACCGATACATCAATAGCCCTTACCGGTGAGAACCTGTCACCATTTTGGGTTCTGAAAAAGACTCGGTATTGATTTTGTGAAATTGGTTCTCGTTGAACAAAAGTTTCAAGAATTGTAAGTGGCATAGTTAGTTCTCCTGGTTAAGTGATTTATCTCGAAGAGACAAATCCATCAAAACACGGATTTTCAACCATGCAAGCCTCCTTCAGCCCGACTAAATAGCTTGGGGTTGCGTGAATATGATTCTATGTAATATTGGTATTAAAACAGGAGAAGTTTATGTTCGACTTTATTCAACAGATGTCTGTATCACCGATGACTGCAGTGTGGTACTACCTTATTGCCGGCCTTGTATTTTTTCATGATATGAAGCGTATTAGATGGTATTCATTAAGTTTGTTATGGATTACATTTGGAAGCTTTGATAGGGGATTTCTAATTGAAACATCAATGCTTGGGTTCACATTTATGCTAACTGAGAGTTTCTTTAATACTTACTATCAGCATGAATGTAGTGGTCAACTAATTCCGGACACAGGATTAGACAGATATTCCGCCTTTGCAGGTGGTAATCCATCATTAAATTGATGTGGTCGCTGCCAGTTGTAATAGTCCATCAAGTAGTAACTCACATCACGCATTGCTTCGTTCAGTCCTCTATAACCGAGCCTTGGCAACCATTCAGACTTCAAGCTACGAAATAACCGTTCCATTGGAGCGTTATCCCAACAATTACCACGACGACTCATGCTTTGCGTCATTCGATAGCGCCATAAACGCTGCCGATATTTCCGTGAGCCGTATTGGCTGCCCTGGTCACTATGGAACAAAACATTTTGTGGCCTCCCTCGTGACTCAAAGGCCATGTCCAAGGCTTTAACGGCCAAGTCTGCATCAGGCCTTGCCGACGTTGCCCAACCGATAACACGGCGACTATATAAGTCCAATATCGCAGCAAGGTAATGCCAGCGACTGCCAGTCCAGATATAGGTGATGTCACCACACCACACTTGATTGACTTTCTCTGGTTCAAACGCTCTATTCAATACATTCGGTATATCAGGTCTCTCAACGGTGGCTTGCTTATAGGCATGCGGTCCCGGTTGTTTACATATCAATCCCAACTCGTTCATCAGGCGAGTGACTTTAAAGCGGCCAATCTTGATGGACTCATCCCGTAACATGTCGACTAGTGTCCGGCTGCCCGCACTGCTGCGACTTTTGGTGAACAGCTCATTCACCTTAGCCCGCAATTGTAGCCGTGCTATATCAGGTTGTTTGAGGCGTTGCTGCCGGTCATAAAAGCTACTCAGGCCCACATCAAACAACGCGCAAATCAACGTCACGGTGCCATGCTCTCTTAACTGGTCTATCAGCGTGTAGAGCCGAGTTCGTCCGACATCAAGAGAGCGGTAGCCTTTTTTAATATGAACTTCTCTTGCTCCAGCCGTTTGATCCGAGCTTCAAGTTCTTTAATCCGTTGTTGCTCGGGCGTGAGCGCTTTAGATGCCGGTGTGACGCCGCCACGCTCGGCTTCCAACTGCTTCACCCAGCGACGCATCGCTGACGCACCCACGTCCAATGCTCGGCAGGCTTCTGGGATACTGTAATTTTGATCAACAACCAAGCTGGCTGCTTCAAGCTTGAATTCTGGGGTAAAACTTCTTCTTTGTTTTGTCATTGAACACCTCTGTGGAGGTCATAGTACCTCCTAAAATGGTGTCCGGGATCAGTAAACCACTACACTGCGCAATCCAAAATGCGAAGAGGCCCTATTAGGCTGGCGAAGAGCGACCTGAAAACCCTAAATCATTTAATTTCAGAATAGCACCCCGTAAGGGGTGATTATTTATGAATTGAATTATATAAGTAGTGGTCGGTATATCCCTTGATTCACCTAAAACAAACTTCTGCAAAATTCTATTTGAGTGGGCTAGCAGCCCTTAATCTCCCTTCACCTTCCGGTTCGGGTGATTGGCACTTTCAAAGCGTTTTTTCTGAAAATGGTTATACGCGTGGTTTCTATGCTGGCATTGGTGCCGAAATAAATACAAATAGCTTATATGAGAGTAATGGCATTGAGGAATGCAGTCAGGCTTTAAAGAACCTCGGCATTGAATTTGATGGGGATGAAGCATATGCAGCTACTCATCCAAGAGCAATTGCGGATTTATTAGCTGATACTTTGCATAGAGGCAGACAAGCAAACTTTATCGTTCTGGATGATTGGCTCAACGAAAGCCAAGACCTACTTAAACTTAATCTACTTCTAGACAAACTGTCCAATAACCTTACAGCAGCTCAACTCAGACTATTAGAATGTTGGAAAAATAGAAATTCACAGCGCGACCTAAAGTATATGTGACACCGATAATAAACTTAATTTATCCTATTCGCTTTAACGCTTTCTTATAAACTAAGTTTTTATTCCGCTTACCAACAGTAATTACATCGATGGTGATGGTTTCATCAACAACCGTATAGACCAGTCGATAACCATCATCTCTAAGCTTTATCTTGTATGAATCTTTCATTCCAGTAAGCTTCGCCGACGGTACCCGAGGTGTTTCACGCCGATCTTTCAACTTTTTTGCGAGCTTCTTTCTGATCCCCGCATCAAGCTTGTCCCATTCCTTCTTGGCATCTTCAGTAAATCTTAAACTATAGGTCATCCCAATCCACTTCTATACGAGGCTGGTGCTCCCTCGCACGCACAAGGGCAGCAAGTTCTGCATCTTCCAGCCGCTCCATCATCGCCTCATACGCTTCCGCGGGAACCGCATAAAACACCGCTTTGTTCCTGTTTAAAACAGCAACAGTTTCCCCATCTGATTCGTCGACAACAACCATCGGATTACGCTTAAGCTCTGTAATACCAATAGTCACTGAAGACAAGACGGCACTTACCTTTCTCATCTCCGCTACTCCTCTTCCTGACTACGCTTATCACACCAGCCTAGTCAGCCCATCATGGTTTTTTGCTCCTTAACTGATCAGGCTTCCTTGACCAAACCAGCTACCCTCTATTAGCTCAATATAGCACACTTAAATGACCATATAAAGATGCTTTATGTATTAGTAACATTCATAACCACTATCCCTATAAAAGAACATTTTATGCCGTACACAGGGTGGGGCTTTTTTAGTTATGTTTAGATTAACTCCGCGTCAAATTCACCTACATACCGATAAACTATACCCAGCATCTTTTGTTCTACTGGAATAATCACACCTTCATCCACCAGCACATGAAATACTTCTTTCCATTCTTCCAGTTCATCTGGCTTAGCCCAAACCATCACACCAAAAAAAGTGAATGTCTCTGTAAGACACTCATTGTTTAAATGTTCTATTAACGTTTTTCTCGACATAGTTAAATCCCTGTAACGCCTGATTCCAAGGCATAGATAAAGCCATTTTCCTTGCGAGACATCCAAGACGCTTTATCTGCAATGAACGAACGCTCACCGATAGCGAAGTGAATACAGCTGCTGCTGCGTTTAGTGATTTTTGGCTTCCCTGGCACCTTCATAACAACACTGGCTTTGGGATGCTCACCGGCAGGGGAGAAGGTAATCACTCGCTTGATAATGGTAATCGGCACATTCTTCTTAACTGGTTTACTGTCTTTTCCTGGCTCACCTGCAGCTGCAATTTCAATACACTTCTGCATAGCATCAATGAGGTTGTCACGTGCTATATGGGCAGTGAACGTTCCATCGCCATTATCGACACCTGGGGCGTAACCACCACCGTATTGGGTGGAGTCGTGTATCGAGATAGATGGATTGCTGATCAACACATATTTACCTGTGTCCAAGGGGGACGTGCTGGCGGGTGTAAAGCTAAATTGTTCTTCAAGTTCTTTCATTAATTCTCCACTAACTCACTATGGCTGAATACCAGATTTAAGGTTATCCCAGCTTTGTGATCACGCAAGTATGAACAGGAGGCCAAGAGATGCTGTAAAAAGCGGATTATGTTATTATTAAGTCATTGATTCTGCGTACTTGATTACTCAAGTACCTGAAGTGCCACAGCTGCTTTAACGCTGTGCTCAACGGATACTGACTACGGTTGGTATCTTACATAATGTTGCTGCTTCTACGGACGCAGTTAACCTCAACCCTGAAGGGAGAATTCCCTTCAGGGGGCATTCTCCCTTTTTTATTTTCGGAGAATGTCTATGAGGAAAGACGCAGGTGAAGCTTCCATTAAGGTAGGCACCAATGTCATTACTGCAGGTTTCATCGGGTTAGCATTTGCTAATAGTGGTGAATCACTGGCTAGCGCTTTCATTGCTATATTGTTGGGAGGCGTTTTGATTTACTATGGTATTAAGTTTAGAGACGGAGGAAATGAATGATGACTATTTTAGAATACATAAAGCCGGAATTAGTAATAGGTGCTGTTCTAATTTTAGCGTTTTTCATTTGCCTTGGTAACTATGCAACCAGAGTAGATGAGAAGCGTAAGCACAAAGACAAACATAGTGACAGAACCGCATAAGAGCTAATTCCTACTGGGATTTAGTAAAGCCTCTACCTTCTTCGGGTAGGGGCTTTTTTATTAGCAAGTAATAGCTCCAGCTATCATAAAATGCTGTACTCAAGGCATATCAAGGCTTTTAAGGAATATCTTGGATTAAAGGATTTAGAATGAGAGAAAGCAACCCTGAAATCATTTATCGATATCAAGCATTCAATGCCCTTTCCCTTGATGCCTTATGCCATGACCAGCTATATTTTTCCGATCCTACAAATTTTAATGACCCACTGGACTGTAATCCAGCTGTAGAGCGAGACTCAGATAGAGAAACATTAAGACAAATACTAAGCTCATTAATACAGAAAAGAGTCGAAAAAGAAGTAACAAACTCTCTTCAAGCAACCAATCTCACCGATAAAATTAGTAACTCACATGCTAAAGAACAAGCACAGCAGTCATCCGAAAATGAACTAAGAAGGATTGAGCATTACGCTACTAATCCGGACTACACTTGCTCGGTTGAAGAGGCGGAATGTGGGATGTTTCACCATGGAATACATAGCGAACTTTTAAAGCAAAATAACCGTGGTATATGCTGCTTTTCAGCTGAGTACTCTAACCCCTTACTCTGGAGTCATTATGGTGACCAGCATAAAGGGTTTTGTGTGGGTTATTCATTAAATAGAAACCCTGAACCATCACTTCATAAAGTGCTTTATGGAGGTGCAAGAACAATCAAGACCAGTCTAATTGCTAAAGCAGTTTTACATCATGATATACAAGCTCAGAAAGCCTTAGATCAAAACACACTCTTACGTAAAGCTGAACCTTGGCAATATGAACAAGAGTGGCGATTAATAGGAGAAGTAGGCATACAAGATTCTCCTCTATGTTTAGTGGAAATTATCTTTGGTCTACGATGCTCGTTATCTGTCATTCATGCTGTTATCAATGCACTTAAACCCCGTGACATTTCGTTTTATCAAATGAGCTTAACAGGGGATAGCTTTGAACTAAGACGCTCGGATATAGAAGACTGCGGCCAATTACCATTAACAGCTCGTTCAGGAATTGAAATATTCGGACCTTGTGATGATTAATTAGTCTCAATTACGGCCAGTATATGCCAGGCAAATAAAGACCAGAAAATGATTAAAAGAAAATGGTTTGGTGGGATTGAAAGGAATCTGAGCTTTGTTAATGAAGTCTCTGCTGGAATTGGTCTGGTCACTGGCTATGTCCTGTTTGGACTTTATTGGCTTAGTACACCTATTACGACAGTAGAAGTGACCACACAGACAGTAGCTTATGAAGAAAGAGTTATTGGTTATATTCCAGAGCCAACAAGGCTTGAAAGCATCTCTGATCTGGGTTCTTTAAATCGTACAGTCCCGGTGACCGCTAAATTCCCGATTCTAAATGAACAGGGTAGACCCGCTTTGAGTGAAGAGGTTGTCACTTTTGAGGGTAAAGGCACACCCATGATCTATGTTGAGCAAAAAGAAATTGTGATACCTAAACTCGCATCAGATGATGTCAAACTGGTATCTCCACACAGCTCTAGTAACTATGCCAGGTTCTACCTGGAAACGATTCTACAAGGCACTGGCTATTATTATGAAGATAAGCGGGTAGCATTTGATGGAGCCATGTCAGCAGATATATTTGCTGTAAGGATCGGAACCTTGTTTGCTCTACTCTCATTAGTGCTGCTAATGATTAAGGTTAAGGCGATATCTCGCTCAGTTAACTTTCTCAAGAGCCTCATGGAACCTGATAAAAGCCCAGATACTCTCGATGAAGCATCAATGAGTGAGCATTATGAAGATGCCAAAAAGTTTAAAAAACAATATGAAATGACGAAACGATCAAGAGAGGCAGAATACTTTGAGAGGATAGGCGAATCAGCTGAAGTTGCCTATGCAAACATACTGACCTTTATTGACAAAGCAGAGTTGTTTCTAAGAACGGAACAAGATAATAACGAATATGTTGTGTGCAGAGATAAATCGGTTTATATAGACCCGCCTGTTTACTGTGATATCCCGACTGTTGACCGTAAAACCTATATGGGAATCACAGCAGATCCACTGGATGTGAAGAGATGTACATTGGAAGAAGCAGAATTCTTTGCAAACTATCTTAAAAACGTAGAGGGTGCCTTATCCATTGAGCCAGTGAGACTGGTTAAAGCTATTCGTAATGCACTTAGAATAAATCTTATACTTCGTAAGAAATTAGAATTCTATTTAAGGAATAAAGGGATAATCTGATTTTAAGAACGGGTCTGCTTAATTCTAGGATCAATGGGATAAGGTATAGGCCCAATAATATTGAGCTTGTTTAAATTTGGATGATAAGGATTGATGATGTAGTTTGGTGTATCGCTAACGATAGTGCTTGGCACCTGTAGAATAAGAGAATCTGCTTGTTTTACCCACTGATCACCGATTACTTTAGTCGATTCCGCTGCTGGGTCACTCTGCCAATCTTCAGGCAAACTATCGAGCGAAAGCTCTAATACAAGACTTTGATCGAAGCTTACCTCAAACAATGAATAGTGCTCTAACAGTCTTTCAGATTCAACATGAACAACAACTTCTAAGATTGCCAAAGACTGAGTACCAGCTGTGTAAACTATTGGAGTCCCAATAGAATTCCATCTTCCTCCAAACTTTCTAGAACCTTCTCCAGTAAATGCTGCAGGAACTTTAATACCGTTGATCACCTCTGTTTTTGAAGCTAATTGATTTTGAATAATTCGGACAGCAGTAATGTCTGTCATGAAAAGACACCATGCTCAATTCTACCCAGTAAGTCTTTAACCTCTTTCGCTCCTAATTCTGTATCAGCCAGTTTAAGAGGCGTTTCACCTCCCAATGCTTTTTTGGGAGTTTTGAGCCAATGCTGTGCATCTTCATTACTATGCAGCACTTCGGTTGCTCTAGCCATGAGATCAGCAAGTCGGTAAACGCGTTCCGTTTCATCGGCGTGAAGCACACCTTCACGCTTTCTTCTGGTAAATGTTCTTGCTGAAATATTGACTATCTCACTCATTTCATTCACGCCAATGCTTAGTCTATCGGCCAGTGCATATAGCGAAGAAACTGCTACACCTCGTCTTATTTGCTGAATAAGTTGCAGTTTATTATTGGTAGAAAATCCAACACTTATCATTATTTCTTCGGGAGTTGGCAGTGGCGTTGAGTATTTTGTAACATGAGCAGGCTTAACTCTTCTCCCAGCTTTAGGCTTCATTTCAATTTCAATATATTTTTCTGACATAAATTTCCCCTTTGGCTGTATGCCATCTGGCCTATATTATAGCGCCATATGGCAAATGGTGAAATATTTAGATGACATAGAGCTACATAGCATTCCCTGATCGTCGTTGCTGGACACATTAAAATAATTAATCTGGTGAATCATTAGTTTGACGAAACTATCTGGATCGTCCACTGGAATTAGTTTGATACTTGATTTAAAAGCTGTTGATGTAAGTAGTTAAGCCCAATACAGCCCAAAATAATTGGCAAAAGAGCTAAGGATAATTGTTTAGCCCCTCTAGGATACCAACCTAGAACAAATACAATCCCTAGGGGCTCTACCCCGATTTTGCGGACACTTCAAAGAAGCCTGATAATGGGCAAAAGGAATGTTTATGTCGAAGAGAAGAAAATACAGTCCAGAGTTCAAACGTGGTGCTGTTGAATAAACCCGGCAGCCAGGTTTAGCTGTGCCCAGATTGCTCAAAAACTGGGGCTTGCTCCAAATCTGCTAACGAGATGGCGACGTGAAGCAGATCAGAATGGCCAGCAGGCCTTTAATGGTACGGGTAGTCCCAGAGATGAAGAAGTTGCCCTTCTTAAACGTGAACTGGCGCGAGTGAAGAAGGAACGGGATTTTTTACGCGAAGCGGCGACGTTCTTTGCCAGGGAGTCGTCCTGAAGTATCAGGCGATCCAACGGTGTCGCGTCGAGTTTCCCGTACGCTTAATGTGTCGTTGTCTGGAGGTTTCCGCTAGCGGTTATTACGGCTGGGAAGCACGTTTACCGAGTGACCGACAGAATGATAACAATCGATTGCTGACGCGCATTCGTGAACTTCATACAGATAGTGGCGGTATTTTGGGTGCACCGCGAATGCATGAAGATCTGACAATTGAAGGTGAAACAGCCAGCAAAAATCGGGTTGCACGTTTAATGACGGTTGCCGGACTTCAGGAATGGCCGAGAAAAAAGAAACGGGGACAGAAGAAACCGCCATTATTAACACCGCCTGGTGTTAATAATTTGTTGGAGCGAGACTTCATGGCTCTGGAACCAGAGACTAAGTGGGTCACCGACATCACTGAAATCAAAACAGGCGAAGGCAAGCTGTATTTGTGTGTTGTACTCGATCTGTTCAGCAAGCTGGTGATTGGCTGGTCAATGCATCACCGGCAAGATCGACAGATGGTATTACGCGCCGTTGAAATGGCTGTTTGGCAAAGCCAGGGAAGAGGGCCTGTTATTTTACATTCTGATAGAGGCAGTCTATTCAGAAGCGGCGATTACCAGCGATTGCTTAGTAAAAATACATTGATGAGTGCGGTCGGTCATTGTGGCGATAATGCTGCCTGTGAAGGCTTTTTTGGTGTACTCAAAAGAGAACGGACAAACCGAATGCGTTACCCAACCTTGGATTCTGCCAAAGCTGATTTATTTGACTATATTGAGCGTTTTCATAATCCTCGGATGAGACGAAGAGTTGCTAAGTACGATATGAAGTTATCAACCGTTTTTAAACCGTCCGTGGAAACGAGGTAGAACCCGAATTACATACTGCAATGTCTTGGGGACGCATTTGTGCTTAAACACTGACCACTATGAACAATTAAAGCTATTGCCAATATTCATAAAATTAAGGTGAACCATGTTTAACATATTGATGCATCGCACATATCGGCACCTGTTTTTCGCACAGGTTGTTGCCTTGTTGGGAACCGGCTTGGCAACTGTTGCACTTACTCTTATGGCGTTTGATCTGGCCGGTAATGATGCCGGCCAGGTGCTGGGCACGGCAATGGCCATCAAGATGATCGCTTATGTATTGATCGCACCGCTTGCTTCGGCGTTAGCGGAAAGCGTCCCACGCCGGGCGATGCTGGTGTCGTTGGATATTGTTCGTGCTGTAACAGCGCTTGCATTGCCTTTTGTTACCGAAGTCTGGGAGGTGTATGTGCTGATCGCAGTACTTCAATCTGCTTCTGCAGCATTTACCCCAACCTTTCAGTCGATTATCCCGGATACGCTTCCGGATGAAGATGATTACACCAAGGCTCTATCGCTGTCCCGCCTTGCATATGATTTGGAAAACCTCATTAGCCCGGCTCTGGCAGCAGTTTTCTTGCTGGTTACAAGTTGGCATGGGCTATTCTCGGGAACCGTTATTGGCTTCATCGCCTCAGCGTTGCTTGTAGTCTCTGTAGCTATTCCATCAGGTGTCAAACCGGAGAAGCATCGCAGCGTTTATGAGCGTGCCCGGCGCGGATTCAAAATCTTTGCTGCAACGCCCCGGTTAAAGGGACTAATGGCGTTAAACTTTGTTGTCAGCTTGGCCGGTGCCATGGTGATCGTTAACACTGTGGTACTGGTGAAGGGCCACTTCGGCCTGACAGATCAGCATACGGCAATGGCCTTTGCGGCATTTGGTGGAGGTTCAATGTTGGCGGCGTTGACTTTACCTGCTTTGCTCAAGCGATGGCAGGATCGTCGGGTCATGTTAACGGGAGCGGGTATCCTCATTTCAGGAATGCTTTTGGCCATCGCTATAGACAGCTTTGAATGGCTGATCCCGGTCTGGGCTTTGCTTGGCATTGGCTCTTCGGCTGTACAGACACCCGTCGGCAGATTGTTAATAAAATCATCCATTGGGGTGGACCGACCCGCACTTTTTGCTGCCCAGTTCTCCTTATCCCATGCCGGTTGGCTCGTTGCCTATCCGCTGGCTGGCTGGCTTGGATCGATTGCCGGTTTGAAGATAACTTTGGTTGTGCTTGCCAGCCTTGCATTGATTGCGCTCATTTCAGCAATCAGGTTATGGCCATTAAATGACTCTAAAAAGTTCATACATAGACATGATGATCTAGCTGATAACCACCCGCACATAGCATTATCTGGGCGACAGCATATTCATCATTATGTAATAGACAATCTGCATCCTAAATAGCCATGTCAACCCAGTGTCCGTTTTAAAATGGAGCTATTACAGTAAGTTTCTAAAACTTTCATAAGAAGGATATTAGCCGATGATACTTTCTGAAAGAAAATGAGCGGAGAAACCTAGTCAATGTTTCGATTGAAGGATTATCCAGTCGTACCAGTACTCTTTTCCCAGATTTAGTAAAGCGAATGGCGTTGGAAACTAGGTTAGATATTGCTCTGCGCAATATGGCTTTATCGCCATGAATTGGTCATGCTTGACCAGCTATGGTTAGTGCGACTTTGTGGTCTTCTGCTAGCGCTTCAAAAAAACCAAACAACGCTTTGACTTCATCGGATAAATCCAGCGGTGTTTGTTCCAGCTTGACTAAACCGTG